>JBLNFC010000026.1:0-5389 GCA_050263355.1 Acidobacteriota bacterium | reverse complement strand
CAAGTGTGACCTTATTCGGAGCCGTTTTGAGCCAGTAGTCGAGCATGGCCCCATCCGGCGGGTTTTGTCCTGCGGGAATCTCCGGAGGAAGCGGAGTGTCGGTGTTGTTATTGCGACGCATGCGGTAGGTCAGTTGTGGTCCGAACAGATGAACATCAGAGTTGGCTACCTCTGGATTGAGCTGCCGCAAAGGTGTGATGTTGTCAAGAATCCAAAACGAGCGACCGTGCGTTCCCACGACAACATCATCTCCGTGGACGACCAGGTCACGCATGGAAGAAGGTGGCAGATTGAGCCGCAGTGATTGCCAGTGATCACCATCATCAAACGATACGTAAATACTGCACTCGGTTCCCGCAAACAGCAGGCCTTTACGGACCGGGTCTTCGCGCACCGTGTTCACCGGTTCGTTTTCCGGCAACCCATTCACAATCTTCTGCCAAGACTTACCCCCATCGTGAGTCCGATAGATGTAGGGATGCAAATCGTCGAGGCGAAAGCGATTGACTGCCGCATACACCGTGCTCGCGTCGAAGTGTGAGGCGTCCATCTGAGCCAACTTGCTCCACGGGGTCAGGTCAGAAGGTGTAACGTTTTGCCAATTCTTGCCGCCATTACGGGTAACTTGGATTAAGCCGTCATCGGTGCCGATCCAGATAAGGTTGGCGTCTTTTGGAGAGGGAGCGATTGAGTAGATAACGCCACGGTGTTTTCCCTGTGCTGGATCAAAATTCGCGAACACACCTAAATTCGGGGGAACGCCGGGATCTTCGCGCGTCAAATCAGGGCTGATGATGTCCCAACTCTGGCCCCCCGTGGTTGTCTTGAACAGTACGTTGGATCCGAGATAAAGAACATGTGGGTTAATCGGCGAGAAGATCAGCGGAGCCGTGCGATTAAACCGATATTGGCCCGTGCGCAGCGCCACGGGAGAAACATCTTGCGTCTGCCCAGTCGACGCATCGAAGCGCGCAGTTCTTCCGCCGTAGATTATGTTGGCATTTAACGGATCAGGCGCGACGTACCCATACTCCTCGGTTCCCACGGGATGCCAATCGCGAAATGTGATCTCGCCGAAATCGCTGCGGCTGGCAATACCCGCGCTCCCGCTCTCCTGCTGTCCGCCATACACCCAATACGGAAATTGGTTATCGGTGATTACATGATAGAACTGCGCCGTCGGCTGGTTGTACCAGGAACTCCAGGTTTGACCTCCGTTTACACTGATGGTCGCCCCTTGATCGCTGCCCAGGAAGATAATGTCAGGATTTTCGGGGTTAATCCAGATGCTGTGGTAGTCATCTCCTCCAGGCGCGCCTTTGATCGCGGTGAAGTCTTTTCCAGCATTTACGGATCTATAGGTGGAGGTGTTCGCCACATATACTACGTCCTTATTCCTGGGATCAACCCGCACCCCGGCGAAATCATCGCCTCGGCCCCATATGCGTTCTTCATCATTCACACGTTGCCATTGCTCTCCCGCATCATCGGAGCGAAACAGGCCGCCAAGCTTAGGAGCATCGACGAGCGCGTAGATGCGGTTGGAATCGCTTGGTGCGATGCCAATCCCGATGCGCCCAAGATGATCCGCTTCCGTTGGCAACCCGTTGGTCAGCTGTTTCCAGTTCGTACCTCCGTCGGCTGACTTGTACAAGGCACTTCCCGGGCCGTTATACGCACCACCAGTGGTCCACGGAGGCCGACGCGATGCCCACATATCCGCATAAACAATTTGCGGGTTGGCGGGATCAAACGCCACATCGATTGCGCCGGTATTCTCGTCCTTGTAGAGGACCTTCTGCCAGGTAGTTCCGCCATCGAGCGACCGGAACAGGCCGCGCTCAGGATTGGGTCCATATGGGTGTCCCAGAGCCGCGACAAAAATCCGATTGGGATCGCGCGGATCCACAATCATGGCTCCGATCTGCTGCGCGTCGCGTAAGCCCATATGTCGCCAACTCTTTCCGCCGTCGATTGACTTGTAAATCCCGTCACCCGTGGAGAGATCCGGTCTTCGCAATCCCTCCCCACTCCCGACGTAAATAATCTCAGGATTGGATGGGGCAATGGCGAGCGCTCCAATGGAACCAGTAGGCTGATTATCGAAGATGGGGTTCCAAGTATGTCCGTAGTCGGTGCTCTTCCACACGCCCCCATTGTTCGGGGCCATGTAAAACACGTTAGGTCTGCTAGGGATGCCGCTGATCGCCACTGTCCGACCACCACGGAAAGGCCCAATCATTCGCCAGTGCAATTCACCATAAAGGCTCTGATCAACTTGCTGAGCGGATGACGAAACAATCATGCTGGAAGTAAAGAGCAGAACAGTAATCACCGCATATCGCGCATTAAGCTTCAACCCTTGCCTCCTCAAAGAGAGCAAGAATAAACCATCTCATTTGGCTCGGAAGAAGGTATGCGATCTACGAGCATACAAAAAGGGCACGGTGCAGGCCGTGCCCTCATGGAGGAGAAGATGTCTCGCGTTGTTATTCCATGGCGATCTGCCAGCCATGGTCATTCTTCACCAGAATGACAGCAACTTTGGCGGGCTCGCCATGGTAAAAATTTGCGCCCGATTTTTCTATCAAAGTGGCGCGATCCCAGGTGTTGAAGCTCTTCACTAGTGAACCGGAAGCATCGAACAAATTACCCAGCTTATTCGCATCCCACTTCCAGCTATATTGCACACTGGCTCGCTCCGGGCTCAGCATGGTTATCTTGATGATTTCCGCGAGTTGTCGATTGGCCAGAGGTACTACATAAGCTTCCGTGCCGTCTTTCTCTTTGGTCTTGGTGACGTCTGGAATGTCCGATAGAAGTTTCTGACCTTCAACGGTGAGGGTAACCGGGGTTGTGCGTCCATTGAGCTTGCCCAGCTTAATGATGCCTGCTTTGTCGAGCAGGCGATAATGCGGCGCCTCGGGACGCTCCTCGACGCTGGCTTTTACCAGGCCGGTGTGAAAATGAACGACAGCCGGCCCTTGCGCTTTCAACGATGCCACGATCACGGCAGAGGCTTGGTCTGTACCGATCACCTGCTTGTTCTGCCAGACGTAATAGCCCGCTACTCCTACGAAGACCAGGATCATGGTCACGATCAGAAGAAGTGGGACGACCGAAGATTCGCGTTTTTCGAGCTCAATTTCCTGTTCAAACATCGCAGTCCTCCCCGCCAGAGCCGCCTTCTTTATGGCCTGTGCGTCCGGCCCAATAGAATTCTGGACTGAACTGCTCATAGCAGGATGTGATCGTGCTCACAACGCTGTGGTCACGTATCACCAGGGGCAAGGCGATAAAACCAGGTCTGCGTCGCCATCAAATGGGACCCCACCGCACACAATATCCGGGACTGCACTTGAATTGTGGGTTTGCCCGTATCCAGGAACTTCTGCGAATCGATTCACAAAGCCGACTTCCGTAGACCAATCGCTGCAGCAAGACCCCCGACGCATGCGCATGCAGCACGTCGCTAGACTCGCGCGTACATGCGCCCACGATGGCCGTCGTTCACACGGCATTCTCATAAATGCTAAACGCCGCGCCGCACGTAATCACATTCTTGCGAAAAAGAAGCGCTCGGGGCCACTGGGCGCTTTTAGGACTGCGCCTACTTCGATTCCTTAATGATGGCACCCGCAGCGTTGCCGGCCACGACCCAGCTTGCCGACCCGGCCACGACGGCTTCATCCTCAAACCAAAGGAATCCAAAGTCGTCGATGCACTCCGGAAAATCCGGCTTGATGATGATGTATCCCGGAATCACGGCACCCGGGATGTAAGCATTGTCGGCGCGATTGTTGCTGTACGTCATTGTCTTCGAGACCGTACCGACTCCAGCTACATACGAAGTGCTAGATACCGGGTGCGTGCCGACAATGTAGTTGACGGCGCGAATTGTGTATTCGGGGCTGACGAGATCCGGAAATGCCTTGTGCAGGAAATACATTCGGATCGCCATGTCCACCACGGCGCCCGATCCGCCCCAGGTGCCGAGGCTTGGGGGCACGCCGAACGGGGTGGCGTCCAACCGCTTGTCCAAACCTGCCATGTATGTCTTCACCGCTTCGTGCATTTGATCTTTCGCGCTCGCGTCCAGATAAGGCAATACCCGGACTGCTGTCCAACCATGGAGGTCCATCTGCCGCGGAGTGATCATCTGAGGGAATAATTCCTTCAGACGGGACTTGTATGGCTCGGCACCATTCGTGGCGATGGTCAATTCCAGAGCCGCAGCCCAGTCCAGTCCGACGCCAGGCCCGCCATGGCCGAAGCCCACCGGCGCAGCTGGTTGTGCGTTAGTGGTGCCGGAGCCTGTCGGAGCGCCCGAGCTGCCCGCTGGCTTACGAGCGTCTTGAGCGCCAGCGACCACACCCTGAGAGGCAGCCAGCACACCACCAGCGGGCGCACCTGCCGGAGCATCACCCTCCGAGCCACCGGTCGGATACTCCCTTGGGTGAGCCTTCGTGTCGTTCCATGCTTTGATCGCGGTGTCCAGACAGTCTTTCGCTAATCCGTCGTCCCAGCCTTTCAGAGTATCCGCCGCTGCAGCCAGCGCCGCAATGGCGTTCCACTGGAAATAGGGGTTGTTAGTAGTGAAGATCCAGCGATCGTCCGGCTTCCCGGAGTAGTCACCGTTGGTTTCGTTCGGGCCGAGCTTGGGGTCGTAAATGCGGGCGTCAGTTTTCGACGCGCCGTCGCCTACCTGTGTGTACTGGCGCAGATCTGGCTCGTGAGTGCCGCGGATAGCATGACCGAGATTGTGAAACTGCGCCAGGATGAGCAATGCGCCGTGCTTGACTTGCTGCACGGTATCCGGCACGCCATCGGGTCGGTGCATCTCAACCTCACGGGCGGCTTCATCCACCGTAAGCTCGTCATACTTGAGATTGAATTCGCGATACGCCAGAGCGAGGCTCTGAATCACGCTCAGCTGCGCGGGTTCCTCGAGGTCGAAGTCGCCGGCATCGTACCAGCCGCCCACGTTCATCCCAGGGATGTGATCGCCGCCTCTGTACTTCCCGTCGGCTGCTGTCGCCTGATTCCAGCCGTCGAATTGCTCCCCCACTACGGGCGCCATACGGCCATCGTCCAGGTGCGAAGCACCGTGCCACATCCGATAGCCCTCGCGAACGGAAACGTGATCCATCTGCTCCGCAATGTGATGGTCCAGGCTGTCCTGCCAGATGTTAGCGTAAGCTTCCTTTGAGATGGGGAAGGGCGCTGTACGCTGGTCTGCGTACTCGATTACATAAAGGCCGGGATCCTTCACCGGGGTGAAGTCGAATTTCGAATAGACGTACCGCAACCAGCGCGTTGAAGGCGTAATTGGACCCTCGAACACCTGCTTGTAAGATCCATCTTCCATCAGGCGCAGCACTCTAGCAGT
>JBLNFC010000025.1:0-2995 GCA_050263355.1 Acidobacteriota bacterium | reverse complement strand
AACAGCCTGTTTTACGAACGAGACGGCAAGCGCATCCCAATAGTCAGGATTTATAACCGGGCGATCGTTGACGAACTGGAACGCAAGGGCATCAAGCTGAATTTCGATTTTCGTGATGATCTAAATGTGGAATGGGCGGGGCATCCGAACTGGTATTTCAGGATCAGCAAGTATTCCATTCCTTACCTTAACCACCAATCGGTTCCAAAGACCTCGTTTCTCGACCAGCTTCGCGGCGGACCGGACGACCTACAGAATTACGTGTTGAAGCCGTTGTATTCCTTTGCAGGATTGGGAGTGGTCATCGGGCCCACGAAAGCTGATCTCGCGGCAGTGCCTGCTGACAAACGTGGGGACTACATTCTGCAGGAACGAGTGCAATTTGAGCCCATCATTGCAACGCCGCATGGCATGACTAAAGCTGAAGTCCGGGTGATGTACATATGGCTGGAACAGCTGACACCGGTGATGACTATCATTCGCATGGGACGCGGCCTGCAGATGGGGGTTGATCACAACAGGAATATGGAGTGGGTCGGGTCATCGGCAGGATTGGTTTAGGCTTCGGGGCTTGGTTAGCGGAGCTTACGCTCCGCCGGACAGACGAGGGCGTCTGTCCCTACGTGAGTCGAGGAGAGGCACGCTGCCGGTGAGGAATGCAGCGACCAAAGCGGAGCTGCGCTCCGCCGGACAGACGAGGGCGTCTGTCCCTACGTGAGCGCGGACTTGAGCGGAGCTACGCTCCGCTGGACAGACGAGGGCGTCTGTCCCTACGTGGGCCGACGAAAGGCACACAGCAGGTTTGGTCGATGCTCGTATTCAAGAGTTGACCCGAAGGCGGGGTGCGCCTAAGATTGGCCGCGAACTCGGATACCCTATGATCGGCGAGACTGTTTCCCACTATCGCATCGTAGGAAAACTCGGCGGCGGTGGTATGGGGATCGTCTATGAAGCCGAGGACGTGCGGCTTGGCCGTCACGTTGCCCTGAAGTTCATTCCTGAGCAGTTCCTCAACGATCGCAAATCCCTGGAGCGCTTTGAACGGGAAGCGCGCGCCGCCTCGCAGCTGAACCATCCCAACATCTGCATTATCCATGACATCGATGACAACAAGGGCCATCCCTTCATTGTCATGGAGAAGCTGGAGGGCGAGAGCCTGAAGCAGAGGATCCGGGCCGGGAATGCAATGGATCTGGAGCACCTGCTCGAGGTAGCCATTCAAATGGCAGATGCGCTGATCGCGTCGCATACGAAGGGGATCATTCATCGCGACATCAAACCGGCGAATATTTTTCTGACGGCAAATGGGCAGGCCAAGATTTTGGACTTCGGCTTAGCGAAACTGAGCCGCGAACCCAATATCACGACCGACAGCAATATCCCGGTGATGGAAGAATCGCTGACTGCCGTGGGAGTGCTGCCCGGGACGGCGGTGTACATGTCGCCGGAACAGGCGCGCGGAGAAGATCTGGATCCACGCAGCGACATTTTTTCGTTTGGTGTAGTGCTCTACGAGATGGCGACCGGAAGAAAGCCTTTTTCCGGGACAAACATTGTGACCACGCTGGATGCGGTGATGAACAAGAAGCCGCCGGCGCCGCGCACAATTAATCCTGCAGTTGCGCCCGAACTGGAAGCGATCATCGGCCGCGCCATGGAGAAGGATCGGAAGAAGCGGTATCAAACCGCTGCCGAAATGAAAGCCGACCTCCAGCTACTGAAACGAGAGACTGAGTCGGGACTCACAGCGGCGGGGGTGGCGCGCACGGCAAAAATCCGGCTGCTCACAAGCACGTTCCAGAGCTCAAGCCGGAAACCAGTGTACATCCTGCTTGCAGTTACGTTGCTGCTGCTGACCATACTGGTGCCGCTAGGGCTTTGGGTGCTCAAGCACCGGTCCATGGTTTCGGGTAGTGTTAACCGACGAAATACGATAGCGGTGTTGCCGCTGCAGAACTTCAGCAACGATTCCAGCATGGATTATCTGCGTTTCGCGCTGTCGGACGAGATTTCGAATGCGCTCACCTATACACGCTCGTTGGAGATTCGTCCGTCGTCGATGACCCGGAAGTACGACGCCCCCAATGTTGATCCGGGAAAAGCGGGACGCGAACTGAAGGTCGTGACCGTCGTTACAGGCCATTACGTTCCGCAAGGCGATGACGTGATCGTCACTCTGGAAGCGATCGATGTAAAGAACAACCGCGTAGTCTGGCAGAAGACGCTGCCGCCAGCGAAGAAAACGGATCTGATTGGGCTGCAGTCAGAACTGCAGAAAGCCATGCAAAGTGGGTTTCTGACGGCACTGGGCTATGCCGGCGGCGAGACCGACACCAGTACGTATCCGGAAAACCCCCAGGCTTTCGGGCTTTATCTGCGAAGCATCGCGATCTTGCACGATCCGGGCCCGAATGCCGATGCGATCAATATGCTCGAACAGGCTGTGAAACTGGACCCCACCTACGCCCCGGCATGGGATGCACTCGGGCGCCGCTATTACTTTGAAGCGGTTTACGCGCAAGGCGGGCCGGACAGCTATAAGAAATCGGATGAAGCGTACCAAAAGGCGCTGGACTTGGAACCAAGCCGGATGTCGGCGGCGGAAGGCTTGGTGCAGAATCAGGTGGAGAAAGGCGAACTGAGCAAGGCTTATGCGGCGGCAATGGACATGCTTAAACGGCGGCCGGATGATGCGGACACTCATTATTCGCTTTCCTATGTGCTGCGGTATGCGGGATTGCTGGAGGAGGCGGTACAAGAATGCAACACCGCGCTGGGAATACGGCCGGGCGACTACAACTTTCGGTCGTGCGGAATAGCGTTCTCCGAGTTGGGAAAGAACGACCGGGCACTCGAGTTCCTGAAACTGGATTCGGGGTCGGAATTTTCACGAGATAATTCGCCGGCAGTCTATCTGCGCGAAGGTAACTTGGACGCTGCCAAGCAAGCGGTGCAGATGATGACCGAGAATCCAGCATTCATGCCGGCCTTTCTG
>JBLNFC010000024.1:0-7926 GCA_050263355.1 Acidobacteriota bacterium | reverse complement strand
CGTAGACGAAGTAATAGATGGCGGGGTAAAGAAGAGTGAGCCAAAAGAATAGCCCCGCATTGGGAATTCTCTTGCGTAGTGCCCGGCCCAGTCCCCAGAGCATGAGGACCGAAGATGCAAGAAACAATGAGTTTTTAGTTTCCGCCAGCCACCAGATTTTCGTAAGTTTCGGGGCACCGTCCCAGAAATAAATAAAGCGCTTCACGCTCAGCCAGAGAAATCGCCCCGGTCGCGCCTTGATGAAGGCCATCGAACGTTCCTTGCGCAAGTTGACGTAACCAAGTTCGCCAAGCTGAACATACTGGTGCATGGCGTAGACATTTTGCGTTGGATGGAGGAAACAGAGGCAGGTGCCTTCGGCCCAATCTACGTTGCCATAGCTGAGCTCCGCGCCGAAGTTGTCGCGGGAGAAAATAAATTTGCCAAAGACATTCTGGTTTCGAATCACCCATGGCGCGTTGCAGGCGAGGAAGAGAACAGCGGCCAGTACGATTCCGCCGAAGGAGCGTTTACCTCGCTTGCTGCGTCGATACCAGATCCACAGTCCAGAAGCCGGAAGGAATGACAAAAGGGAAGTGCTGTTCAGGGCGGCGGCACCCCACAACAGGCCATACAATGCCCACGGTTTCCAGCCGTCTTTCTCTTCCATGGTCAGTGTGAGCAGGAACAGAATCGCCAAGAACAGAGCCGACAAGCTGGTTTCCCAGACGACCTTCGTCGACCAGAACATCACGTAGGGCAGCAGCGCCCAGGTCCATGCTGACGCAACAGCGACTTTTTCTCCGAAGCATCGTTTTGCGACTAGAAAGATGGGAATGCAAGTTAAGGCGGAGAAGATGCTGCTGAGCGCCAGCATCACGAATGCGGAGGCGAGGCTATAAACGCCAAAAATCTTGAACACTCCGGCGATCAGGTATGGATACAGAGGTGGTTCCCATGCGGTCAGACCTGTATGGCCCTCAAAGGGATCAGCGAAACCACGTCCTGTGGCGATCGCCGCACCGATACGGCCCATCTCCCACCCGAAACTAAAGTTGAGATCGTTGGTCCGGAATTTGTACGTGTGCATGAAAACGACGGTGCCGAGTCGCAGACCGAGGGCGATCAGGACCATCCATGGGAGCGAGGTGCGCACCTTCGTCCACCAAATGCTGAAACTTGAGGCGAGAGAGGACTTGGATCGTAAGGCGAGAGTGGCGTCGGACATTGGGTGGAATCGAGCGCTAACCTGGTGTTCTGCTGGTAGTTTAACAGCTGCCGAAACTCCAGAGTGGTACTCGGGTTTAACACGACAGGCGTTCTGAACAACAATGATCCGTAGAGAGTCACCGGCCCGTCACTTCTTGTAGGGAAGGCGTTTGGGTGCTGGCGGCTCGGGACCAACTTGGGGCGCAGTGCGCCTTGGTGACCGGAGTAACTATCCGGCTTCACGGGCAGAAGGGGAACGGACCGATGCGGTATACAATTTTTAAAATAAGCTCACCCTGTCCGGAATGCTTACGCGGAGGTTTACGATGCGATCGGCGCGACTGTTGAAGTTCGTGGTGTGCCTGCTGTTCACCCTCATTGTTACGACGGCTGCACTAGCTCAGGAATATCAGATTGTGCGGGCTGAGTATGGCGCAGGGCGGCGCTGGGTCGACGTCACAGGACAACTACAAAGCATCGCTTCCAGCAATTCAACGTTTCGCATGGGCAACAGCACCTTTGGCGTGGATCCCGCGCCAGGGATCGTGAAGAGCCTGCGCATCTTTGCCCGAGATGGCCGCGGCCGGGAGCGGAGATTCGAGTACCGCGAGGGCAGCACGGTTGACGGTTCCATGTTCGCCGGTTGGGGCGGCAATCACTTTGGCGGCAGCGACTACGACGCGGATGCCGGCCAATATCGAATACTTCGGGCTGAATACGGCGCGGGCAGCAGTTGGGTTGATGTGACGCGCCGATTGCGTGATATCGCGTCAACAGACGCAACGTTCCGCATGGGCAATAGCACTTTTGACGTGGATCCGGCGCCGGGAACCGTGAAAACGCTCAGAATCCTCGCCCGAGCCCCGGGAGGCCGGGAGAGGACGTTTGAATATCGCGAAGGGAGCACGGTAGACGGTGCGATGTTCAGCGGCTGGAGCCGCGGTGATTGGGGTGGCGGCGGTGGTTACGGCGGAGGTGGTGGTTATGGCGGCGGTTACGGCGGCGGTTACGGCGATGATGCCGACGCGGGGCAGTACCGAATTATGCGGGCTGAATACGGCGCCGACAATCGCTGGGTGGATGTTACCCGCCGGTTGCGACAGATTGCTACGACCGATGCCAGGTTTCGTATGGGTAACAGCACGTTCGACGTGGATCCAGCGCCGGGACGGGTGAAAATGCTGCGGATTGTGGCGCGAGGCCCTCGTGGCGGCACTCGCACCTTCGAATATCGCGAGGGCAGCACGGTTGACGGTGCATTGTTCACAGGCTGGAGCCGGGGTGATTGGGGCGACGGTGATCGCGACGACTGGCGTGACCGAGACCGGGACCATGATCGCGATCGTGATCACCGCGACGGTTACAACCAGGGCGGGCAGTATCGAATCGTCCGAGCCGAGTATGGAGCCGGTAATCGTTGGGTGAATGTTACGCAGCGGCTGAAGGAAATTGCGTCGAGCAATGCGACATTCCGGATGGGGAACAGCACATTCAATGTTGATCCCGCACCTGGTGTCGTCAAATCATTGCGAATTCTCACCAAAGACCCGAGCGGCCGGGATCGCGCCTTCGAATATCGGGAAGGCAGCACTGTCGATGGGTCCGTATTCACCGGTTGGAGTCGTGGCGACTGGGGCTGGTAAGCCTCCGGTCTGTTGAAAACGTTCTACTTTCAGCCATGCCTACTCTGAGTCACTTGGAGTAGGCATTGTTGTTTGTCCGGATTGACAGCCAGTTCTTAACAATCCTAGAAAAGAGGCCCGCCGCACCACAATGTTGCTTCATGCTGCGGATGGGGGCTCGTTGGGGTATTCTAAGCAGTAGTCTCCTTCGAGGGCACATGGGCTGGCTTCAGAATAAGTTCGAAAAAAATTTCCTGATCACAACGGTGGACTATGTCTTCAACTGGGCCCGCAAGTCTGCGGTATGGCCCATGACCTTTGGATTGGCGTGCTGCGCAATCGAGATGATCGCGTCGTCGACGGCACGCTTTGACATCGCGCGCTTCGGATCGGAGGTCTTTCGGCCCAGTCCACGTCAGAGCGATCTAATGATTGTTGCGGGAACGGTTACTCTGAAGATGGCACCGGTCGTGAAGCGCATCTACGAGCAGATGCCGGATCCCAAGTGGGTAATCTCGATGGGTGCGTGCTCCTCGGTCGGTGGTCCCTTCAATACGTATGCCGTGCTGCAAGGGGTGGACAAGATCGTGCCGACAGACGTGTACGTGATCGGATGTCCGCCGCGCCCGGAGAACCTGTTTTACGCGCTGCTCAAGCTCCAGGACAAAATTGATCAAATGTCGCTGGCCAAGAAGCCGACCGAAGTTCGCCTTGACGAAAACATGGTGGAGAATTTCAAGCGGCAAGTCATGATCGCCCAGACTCTACAGCCGAAATGATCCAGGCCTCATTATCCATGGGCGAGTTCATCAAAATCGGAGCTGAATCGGAATTGCCTCCCGAGAACGAAGCCCGGGAGTTTGCCTGCGGCGAGAAGACGATCTGCGTGGCCAATGTGGATGGCAGGATTACAGCAATGGACAACGTATGTCTTCACCGAGGTGGGCCGCTGGGACAAGGCGTGATCGACGAGGGAAAACTGGTTTGTCCCTGGCACGGTTGGGCGTTTGATCCCGCGACGGGCGAGGCGATCCACAATCGCACTGCGAAGGTTTCGTTATACCCGATCAAGATTGAGAACGGGGATGTGCTGATCGAGCTATAGGCGAGTAAGAACAACGGCAACGAGCACGACGAGGCAGACGCCGAGTACGATTAGCGAGAAGCGGTCATTCTTTTCGGACTTTTTCCAGAAATCCAGCATATTCCGATTTCCGCCCAACATGATCAGTGTGCGCTTTGGGGGAGCACTCGAACAATAGCTCATAGGTGCGCGGCACAAGAGTAACGCGGGGCGTAGTTACTTTTGGTCGAAGCAGTAGCCGTTCTAGGCGAGAAACTGCAACAACTTCGCAGGATCGCCATCAAACCCGGGAAAAACGCTGCTCAGGTTGTGGTTTCCAAGATGCCGGTAGACTGCTTCAGAGAGGACTTGGCGAAAGTCGGTGGTCAATGCAAGATCTCGGCCCTGGTATAGTTGCGCAGGATCGAGGCCCGGCCAGCGGCCGTAAACCTTTCCTCCTTTTACGCGACCGCCAAGGATGAACATTGCATTGGCATGCCCGTGATCGGTTCCACGGTTTCCGTTCTCGCGCGCCGTGCGTCCGAACTCCGACATCGTAATCACCAGGGTATCTTCCGCCAAGCTGCCGAGATCAATCCAAAAAGCGTTGAGGGACTGAGAGAACTCTCGAAGCACGATGGCGAGCTGGCCTTGCGCATTGCCTTCGTTAACGTGGTGGTCCCATCCGGCGATGTCGGCAAAAGCTACCTGTACGCCGAGATTCGCCTTGATCAACTGGGCGAGTTGCTTGAGGCTCTCGCCGAAGCGGCCGCGCGGGTAGTCTGCGCCTGCAGCGGGCATGTACTTGGAAGGATTCGCAGCCTTCAACATCTTCACCGCTTCAAATGTTTCCTGACCGGTTCCGTGCAAAACCGTATCAACCGACTGCTCGTACATGGATTCGAAGGTGTTGGAGATTGGACTGGCCTTGGGACTAGCTCCAGCGACAGCGAATTGGCTGATATTGCTGACGGCCGTAGCTGATTCCCTTCCAGCAAGAATACGGGGCAGAGAAGGATTGAGGGCGACTGCCCGAAAGGGTGAGTTTTTCGCGGGAGACGGGCATGAATGCAGTGCGCGGTTGAGCCAGCCGTCCGGGGTCAGTTTCAGACCCGGTGTGCCCGATTCCATGAAATCCTGCGCATCGAAGTGCGAGCGCGTGGGATCTGGTGAGCCCGCAGCATGCACGATCGCAAGATGGCGCTGCTTCCAAAGCGGCTGTAGGGGAGCCATTGCGGGATGTAGTCCGAAGAAGCCGTCGAGATCAAGCACACTGCTGCGAGGGATATTGATGCTGGGGCGCATCGCGTAGTAGGAGGCTTCGGCGTGCGGGATAACGATGTTCAATCCGTCGGCCGCGCCGCGTTGAAAGATCACGACCAGGCGCTTGGCATTCGTGGCCTCGCTTGCACCGGAAGCTGCGCGCGCGAGAAAAGAAGGCATAGCCGATGTTCCAACCACGGCCAGTGCTCCGTTACGGAGGAATATGCGACGAGTAATGGACAAGTATTTCTTTTTAGTAAGCCGACGCCAGCAGTTTGTGACATGCTGGGCTCGGCAATTCAACTCCTCTGGAACTCTGTCGATCCCAAGATCAAGCCAGATATCATTGCAGATTGTTTTTGGGCCGGAGCCCCATCCTGCCGCCAGTTCGAACCCGCGCCATTGTTAATCTGTTTCGCGATAGCTTCGTGAGTCTGACTCGACACGTCGCCACCTAATAATGCCGACTCGGAGTCTTTGAGTGCGGTCTCGGGATCGTTAAAATGCAGGCTATTCGAGCCCTCCGAAATAATGATGCCCTTTAATTTCCCACTAGTGAGCGCGAGAGCGAAATTCATGCGGCTCACCAAGGCGGAAGAGGTTACCCAGGTCTGAGCGTTGGTCGAGTAGCCGGTGGGAGGCTGCATTCCATAGGGCAGCATTCCCATGGTGTTAAGGATGCGAACCAAAGCGCTAGCATCTTGGATGTCAGCATCGGTGCCACGCGCGGCGGACGCGATAAATTCAAGAGGTGTCTTGACCTTTGCCCGGTACGCTTCTGAAGACCAAAACTCAGGCGAGCGGAACATTGTACGTAGCACTTCGCGAATATCACCATTCTTTTTCATAAATGTCTCGCTCATGCGATTGACGAGGGCAGGTGGAGGATTATCGGAGACGAACCGGCTCGCTAACTTGCTGGAGATGTGTCTCGCGGTCGCAGGATTTCTGGCGAGGAGGTGCAGGACTTCGAGTCCTTCTTTTTCTCCTTTCTCTTTGATTTTGTGACCGAGGACGATTTTGGTGCCTGGCTCGTGCATCCGAGCTTCGAATTTGAATTCGCCGCCCTTTTTAGGTTGATCGATGGTCCATCCGGTTAAGGTGCGCGCTACTTCCGTGACATCCTGCTGGATGTAACCACCGTCGACGCCGAGTGTGTGCAACTCCATCAACTCACGCGCATAATTTTCGTTAAGGCCGCGCCGCTGCTTGGCCGGGCCGTTCTGAGCTCCGGGTGCATGTACAACACGAGGAAAGCGACGCTTCCTTTGTCGAGCGCGGGGATGCTTCTTTGCCACACCTTGGGCAAAGTCGGAATCCGGACCAACACTGACCCAGTTATCCACGTACAACAGCATTGCGGGACTTTTCGCGGTGGCAACCAACAGATCTTCAAATTTACCCAATGCATGAGGGCGAATGACATCGCGCTCATAGCTTGTGACCAGGTATCGATCGGCGCCTTTGTTGATGAAGATGTTGAAATGGTTGAACCAGAAATCGGTCATGACCTCTTCGAGTTGGCGGTTGCTGTAAATGGCGCGCAGCAACTTGGCCTGCATCAATTCGCTGGTGACGACCTGTCCGGGATTGTTAATGGCTGATAGAGTTTCTTTCTGTTCTGGCGACATCCCTTCCACCAATTCTTGTCGTTGGCCAGATTTGCGGCCTGTAAGAGCAAGCTGCTCGTCGGGAGACATACTGAGGATGGCACGCATGCGCTCATCCGGCGGCAGTTCCAGCAGTTCCTGCGGGTTCAGATCCACGTTGCGGGCGGTCTCCCGGCGAGAGACTGCCTCTGGATCATCTTCTACGTTTAGGTGATCTTTGTCGGAAGAGGCTGCAGTGTTCGGCGGAGGGTCATCTCTGTTCGCATCTGCTGTCCTGAGTTTGCGCGCATCTTTTTGTTCGTACCGTTCCATCTGCGCTTTGTAGATAGCGCGGGTGGCCGAATCAGACGGAAGCTTCTGCCTGCCATCGGCTACAGCCCTAATCATTTGGGGAGGCGGGAAATTTTCGACAAGCTCCCTGGTGCTCATGCGCAAGGTGCGGAATGGTGCCAGTCGAGCTTCGAGAGCAGAGTCATCAAGTTTCTCAGGATGCAGCTGTGTTTCGATCCATTTGTCGACGCCCATTTTTTCGACCCGCTGAACCTCGCCGGGTCGAGGCCCAAAGGCAAGCCGATTCAAGGCATGGAGAGCTTGTTTGTGTGCGTCCACCGCTAGCGCGCCGGCAACTGAGCCGTCCCTTTTCGCCGCGTTAGCCAGCATCACAATGGTGCCGAGGGCAACTCCGCAGACGAGCAGTGATAGCGATTTCTGACCTTTTGTGCACATGCCGCGGAACAGAGAGATCCTGAAAAATAACAACCCGCGCAGGCGGAAAAGTTTCGGCGATTCGCAGATGATATTTGGGTCAGCCTATGTCAGATAATTGCGGCCGTTGGTCATTTTATGTTGCAGGCTGGCGGCGAGATGGTCGATATCGGTAGGGGCGATGTTGAGAGCCATGCGATTTTCGAGAAATGGGGTGCGGTTGCTGCCTACGGCATCCCTGCGTAGCTGTACGAGCAGGCCGTGCACCGCATTGGGGTCATATTTCTGGGGGGCCAGGCGAACGATTTCGCTGATTGCTCCGCCTACGGACAGGGGCTCGCGGTAGGGGCGCTCGCTGGTCATGGCATCGAATGTATCCGCGAGGCCGATGATGCGCACCGGCATCGGCACATCTTCCATCAGAAGCCCGTCGGGATATCCAGAACCGTCGCCGCGCTCGTGGTGCCAGCGCACA
>JBLNFC010000023.1:0-2923 GCA_050263355.1 Acidobacteriota bacterium | reverse complement strand
AGTGAGGCCGGTTTCAATTTCCTGTCGAATGCTGGAAGTTACTTCGTACTGTCGTCCGGTGTATTCCACGTTCATCTGCGCCCTCCAGAGAATTTGGCCACGTGCTGGGCACAACCGGTTACTTTTTGATCCTGCGCTGATGAGTACTCGGGATGCGCATGTCCTCCCGGTATTTCGCGACCGTACGGCGAGTGACCTGGATACCCTGCGATTGCAGAATGCGGGTGATCTGCTCGTCGGTTAACGGCCGAGTGGGGTCTTCTTCTTCGATAAGCTTCTTCACGCGCCGCTTCAGGATCAGCAACGAGGTTGCCCCACCTTCCGGCCCGTTCACGCTCTCGCTGAAGAAGTAACGCAGTTCGAATACGCCCTGTGGAGTATGAGCGTATTTGTTGGCCACCGCACGACTCACGGTGGACGGGTGAACACCAATCTCTTCGGCCACCTCCTTGATCATCATGGGTTTGAGTTGATCAATACCTTTTTCCAGAAAATCCTGCTGTCGTCCGACAATCGCGTAGCAGACCTTCATGATCGTCTGCTTTCGCTGCTCGATGTTCTTGATGAGTTGGATGGCGCTTTTGTAGCGTTCCTTTACATAATTGCGCGTGTCTTTGTCGTTCGTATCTTTCGTCAGCAGACGCTTGTAAGCGGGGTTTAAGCGCAACGTTGGGAGATCTTCGTCGTTCATTATGACGAGCCACTCGTCACCATGTTTCACAAAGGCAACGTCGGGCTCGATCAGGCGGGGCTGAACCGCGTTGTACCGCAGACCCGGGCGCGGATCGAGCGTCCTAATAAATTCCAGCGCAGCCTGGATCGCCTCAATGGGGCGGCCCATCAGTTTGCCGATCTCTTTATGTTGTTTCAACTGCAGGGCGCGGAGATGCTGGTCCACAACCTGAATGGCATCGGAAATTACTTCGGCTGTGTGCCCGTTGTGAATGCCATCTTTATGTTGATCCAGATTACGTTGATGGAACCGCAACTGGTACAGCAGACATTCGCGCAGATTTCGGCACGCTATGCCGGGAGGATCCAACTGACGAACGACCTCCAAGGCGTCATGCAGAGCAGAAACATCGAAATTGGATTTGATGGGAGGGCGCTCGGCCGATGCCGAAGTCACGTCACTGGGAGAAGGTTGGACAGCCGTCGCAACTGCGGCTGGCAATGTCTCCGTCACCGGTGTGCTTTGAGCGGCCGCCCAATCCGTTGCACTAGCTTCGGGAATGCCGTCTTCGCTCATTCCATGAGTTAGTTCAGTGTCCGTTGTGGGCGGGAGTTCGCCTTCCGGCGGTTCTAGTCCCAGCGCGGCGGCCTCCGCAACCACTGCATCAGCTTTGGCTGAGTCGACCTCCGGAGGCGCAGGCGGAACTACCCCAAGCAGTTCCTCATCTGTCGCAATCAGATAACCATCTTCGTTCAGGTTGCCAATAATCAACTCGGCAGCTTCACGAACCTCTCGAGTAGTGGGAATCGATCCCAGCTGCCACATCAGGTAGTCCGTCAAGTTGCTTGGCTTTGAAAGGAAATTTTCGAAGGAGGGCCGCTCGATTTCCTCCATTTCGCCCTGGCTACGATATCCGGGGTCCAGATACTCCTGGAAAAAGGAACCAAAGTCGATCTCTTCGAAGGGATCTTTCTTTTCCGCGGCAGCGACTGGACTCTCTTCGGCGGCCGGACGCTCGCGCTCTTCCTCCCGGCGTCCGACGTCGTCGATGAGAGGAACCGGATCTTCCAGCTCTTCCAGAACCGGGTTCTCCACCATCTCGCTATTGATCATGTCCTTGAGCTCAAGCTTGTTGAGCGCAAGGACGCTGACCATCTGCACGAGGCCCGGCGTAAGTATCTGCCTTTGCGATACTTTGAGGCTCAGTCTGTGTTGCAGTAAAACCATCAGGCTCTAATCAGTCCTTCTCTATTATCAATGCCTCGGCCAAAAACAGTATGTGACCTTAGTCATATTTCGCCGTTTTCTTATTCCCGCGGGGTTGGATGCTGCCCGAGGCCGCGCCTTTAGTCGCAAGTCATACTAAGGAGAAGCTCTCGCCCAGATAGACTCTGCGCACCTCGGGATCGCTGCCCAGCGCCTCCGGAGTACCGGTTCGGAATATCCGACCTTCGTTGATGATGTACGCCCGGTCGGTAACCGAAAGTGTTTCCCGAACGTTGTGATCCGTAATCAGGACTCCAATGCCGGCTGCCTTAAGGTCGAAAATGATCTTCTGCAGGTCGAGGACGGCTATGGGATCGATCCCGGAGAACGGCTCGTCGAGCAGGATGAATGTGGGATTGATGCAGAGAGCGCGCGCAATCTCAACTCGTCTGCGCTCTCCTCCCGAAAGCGCCCAACCCCGATTCTTGCGAATGTGCTGCAGCCCCAACTGCTCAATCAACTTCTCCATTTTTTCCCGGCGCTCGTGCCAGGAAATTGATTGCGCCTCAAGAACAGCAAGGATGTTTTCTTCGACCGTAAGCTTGCGGAAAACCGAAGGCTCCTGGGGCAGATAACTGATGCCGTGCTCCCGAGCACGTAGGTACATTGGAACGTCAGTGATGTCTTCTTCGTCGATTAACACCCGGCCCGTGTCGGGAGGTATCAGGCCGACTATGGTGTAAAAGGAAGTGGTCTTGCCAGCGCCGTTAGGTCCCAGCAAGCCTACAACTTCGCCTTGCGCGACCTGGAGGCTAACCCCGTTTACAACCCGGCGGCCCCGATAAGCCTTGCCGATGCCGTCGGTTGCAAGCGTATGCATTTACCGTGCCACTCGAGTGTGCGTGACAGCCGGGGACTTTGCCTCGCCTTCCACCAAGACCCTATCATCGCGTTTATAGAAAGTCAACGAATCGCCCGTCACAGTGCCCCGTTCGGCATCAAAAATGCTAGGCAATTTTCCCGTTAAGACGTATTTGTCGTCAT
>JBLNFC010000022.1:0-21060 GCA_050263355.1 Acidobacteriota bacterium | reverse complement strand
GGCGTACTCGTCTATGCGACCGACAATGAACCAGGAGAGCCGCAGTTCGATAAAAGCGTTCGCAAGCTGGCGGAAGGGGCCGACATCCTGATCTATGACGCGCAATACTTGCCTGAGGAATACGAGGCGCGCAAGCGAGGGTGGGGACACAGTCACTGGCGCGAAGGGGTAAACATTGTGATGGAGAGCGGCGCGAAGCAGCTCATCTTGTTCCATCACGATCCAGAGCACACCGACGCGTGTCTGGATAATGTCGTGAAAGAAGCACGGAACTACTATCCCCAGGTGCGAGCGGCCGTTGAAGGCATGCAGCTGGAAGTAAAAGGCTCGTGAAATAAAGCTTCACTCAGGTCCGCGAGTGCAGCCCTCGCCGCTATCGTGAGCATCTCAGGAATGCGGGTTAGCCATTTTCCGCATCCCATCCCATGAATTCTTAATCTGCTAGTGCGGGACTGGCCGCTCGAAGGGCTCTTGGCCTGTCCGCGAAGGAGACCGATGCCTGACCTGCGACAAGCGTGTGCTCCCCTCAGTGATGCGGAACAATCCGACGCCTTTGTGCTCTTCGGAGCCATGGGCGATCTTGCTCACAAGAAGATTTTCCCCGCCCTTTACAACCTGGTCGCTCGCGGACATCTGGACGTTCCCGTGATTGGCGTTGCGCGGGCAGGGCGTACCGACGAGCATCTACGGCAACGCGCGAAGGATAGCATTCAGCAGCAAATAAGGCAGGTCGATGAGGCGGTATTGTCGAAACTGCTGGGACTCCTCAAGTATGTGGGTGGCGATTACCAGCAGGAATCCAGCTTCCATGCGCTCCGTAAAGCCCTTGGATCCGCCCAGCGACCCGCGCATTATCTTGCCATTCCTCCCGAATTGTTCATTACGGTGGTGGACTCTCTAGCCAAGGCAGATTGTCTGAAGCATGCCCGCGTGATTATCGAAAAGCCTTTCGGCAGTGATCTCGAGTCCGCACAAAAACTGAATGCCGCCTTGCACAAAGTCCTGCCGGAGAGCGGCATCTTTAGAATTGATCACTACCTGGGCAAGGAAGCGGTGCTCAACCTTCTGTTCTTCCGGTTTGCCAACAGCTTTCTCGAGCCAATCTGGAATCGGAACTATGTCGAGAGCGTACAGATCACGATGGCGGAGGAGTTTGGGATCGAAAAACGCGGCAAATTTTACGATGCAACCGGCGCGGTACGCGACGTAGTACAAAATCACATGTTGCAGGTTGTCTCGTTCTTGGCGATGGAACCCCCGACCGGACTCTACTGTGAATCAATTCGCGACGAGCAGGTAAAGGTCTTCCGTACAATTCCGCCGCTCCGTCCCAAAGACCTGGTCCGTGGACAGTTCGAGGACTATCGCAAGGAGGAAGGAGTTGCCCTGAACTCTAAAGTAGAAACCTATGCCGCCTTGCGATTGCAAGTGGAATCCTGGCGCTGGGCGGGCGTGCCCTTCGTTATCCGCGCCGGTAAAAGCCTGCCCGTCACCGCTACCGAAGTATTCGTGAAGCTCAGGAAGCCACCACTGGAAACCCTAAGCGAGGGAAGTACCAATTTCTTCCACTTCCGGCTCGGTCCTGACGTTTCCCTAGGTTTGAACGTAAGCATTAAACGACCAGGCGAGTCGCTTTCCTCCGAGCCGGCAGAAATGTCGGCCGTGGAGGATGTGCAGGCGGAGGAAGTAGGGGCGTACGAAAGACTGCTAAGCGACGCGATGCGAGGGGATCCCATGCTCTTTGTCCGGGAAGATGCGGTCGAGGCACAATGGGCCATTGTGGAGCCGATTCTGGATGAAGCTACCGAACCTCATCCCTATAAGCCAGGGACGTGGGGGCCTCGCGAAGCCAATCGACTGGTGGATGATATTGGCGGCTGGTACAACCCCGGAGAGGACTCGAAGCAGCCGGCCGTTGTTAGTCAAGCCGCGAAAGAACGGCTGGCCTCGTAGGATGTTCACACGTTGGACTTGCGCTTCTTGCAGGTGAGGACATCTTCGACAGCTTTCAGGATAAACTCTGGTTTGTAAATGGGTGCACTGCCACGCACGTTCCTTTGCAAAGTCCGTGTGCTTGCCACCCTGCGTGCGCCCTTCTATACTGTTCGATTTGCCGCATAAAATGTGTGGCAGCCTTCATTTAGAGATCCTCAGACGAATCACCGGAGAACCAGATGCGTACTGTTGCGATGGAGCAGGAAGCAAATCCATGGGAGTCACAAGCTGCACGTTTTGACTTGGCAGCGCAGAAGCTGAACCTGGATGAAGGGCTCTGGAAGGTCCTGCGATATCCCAATCGGGAAATCATCCTGCACATTCCGGTAGCCATGGATAATGGTTCGCTTGAGGTTTTCACGGGATTTCGGGTTCAGCACTCCATTGCGCGGGGTCCCGCAAAAGGTGGAATCCGCTACGCGCCCGATGTAACTCTTGATGAAGTACGCGCTCTTGCCAGCTGGATGACGTGGAAGTGCTCGCTGATGGGCCTGCCGTTCGGCGGCGCCAAGGGCGGTGTGATCTGCGACCCGCACAAGATGTCGATGGGCGAACTGGAAAGAATGACTCGCCGCTACACCGCCGAACTAGTGGACTTCATTGGCCCTGAAAAAGATGTTCCCGCCCCCGACGTTAATACCAACGAACAAATCATGGCCTGGATGATGGATACCTATTCCATGCATATGCGTCAGACGGTCACGGCGGTGGTTACAGGCAAGCCGATCAATATCGGCGGCTCGCGAGGCCGCAGAGAAGCCACAGGACGCGGCGTACTGATCGTGGTCGATGAGGCTATTCGGAAACTCGGCTTGAGCCGGGAAAATAGCCGTGTAGTGATTCAGGGATTCGGCAATGTGGGATCCAACGCGGCGCGGTTGATGGCCGAAGCCGGCTACAAAGTGATTGGATTGGTCGAGGTTGGCGGCGGGCTCTACAACAAGAACGGAATCGATGTGGAAAAGCTATGGGAATTCCGGCAAAAGAACGGCACGGTGCATGGGTTCCCCGAGGCTGAAAAGTATGACCCGGAAGAACTGATGCTGGTCGATTGCGAAATCCTGATTCCAGCCGCAACGGAGAACCAGATCACCAGCCGGAATGCTGACCGGGTGAAATGCCGGATTTTGGCCGAGGGCGCGAACGGACCGACCACGGCGGCAGCGGACGAAATACTGGCCGAGAAGCGCGTTTTCATAATTCCGGACATCCTGGCTAATGCTGGAGGCGTAACCACGTCCTATTTCGAATGGGTTCAGGACCGCCAGGGTTATTTCTGGAAAGAGTCTGTGGTCAACGAGCAACTGGAAACCATCATGAAGGCGGCATTTGAGGACGTGGTGCGTTATTCCGAGACCCACGGGGTGAACAATCGTATCGCGGCATACATGCTGGCCATTGATCGGGTGGCATACACGATCCGGCAACGCGGCATCTATGCATAAGCTGAGCCTCAGCGGCTCTATTCTGAAGGGAGGAACTATGAATCGTTACCGTGTTTTCGCCCGAATACTGGTTGCCATTCTGGGTCTTGTACTGTTAGGTGGAATCGCCATCGCCCAGACCGAGTCCTCCAGCAGCACAGGCAGCAAGGCGGCAAAAAGCTCCAAGGCCACCTCGTCCGACAAAGCGGCGGCTAAATCCGACGCGGATCTCGTTGACCTGAACTCCGCCAGCAAAGATCAACTCGATGCTCTTCCCGGGATTGGGGACAAGTATTCCCAGAAAATTATCGATGGCCGGCCTTACAAAGCGAAGAATGATCTTGTTAGAAAGAAGATCATCCCGCAGTCCACTTACGCCAAGATCAAGGACAAGGTTATAGCCAGGCAGAAGTAATTTTGGCTGAATTGAAGCGAAGTAATGGCCCGACTCAGTTTGGTCGGGCTTCTTTGTTTCCTGGGCAGTTCCAGCCGGAGTTCGACATCCGTCCTGTACCGGTGCGGATGAGACCCTTTGTCCGGGCGATTTTGTCATAAAACCCTTCCATTGCTTTACCCATCCGACGTGGAGGATAATTCACTACGTCCTCGAAGGCACGTCGCTCGTCCGTGAATCTGCCCAACTACATCACGATGACGCGGGTTCTTAGTATTCCACTGTTTATGTGGGTTCTGCTGAGCGGGCATTTCTCGGGCCCACATGGTGAGAAAGAGATAATTGCCTCGGCGATTTTCATCTGCGCGTCCATTACCGACGGCATCGACGGTTACCTGGCCCGAAAACGCGGGCAGATTACCACGATGGGTATGCTGCTCGACCCATTGGCGGACAAGCTACTCATCGCAGCGGCGTTCGTATCGTTGGTGCAGTTCAATCCCAGCTTGGTGCCGCCCTGGATCGCGATTGTCATCATTGGGCGCGAGTTCCTCGTCAGTGGTCTGCGTTCGATTGCAGCCTCCGAGGGTTTTACGATCGAGGCCAGCGATTTGGGTAAGTTCAAGATGGTGGTTCAGATCGTATCGGTAGTGGCCGTAATCCTGGCACACCGCTGGCTGGAGTGGCCGATTTACAAGACATTCTTCTTTCCTGTGCATACCATCGCAACCGTGGCGATCTGGTTCATGGTGGTTCTTTCGCTCGTGTCGGCGGTGGATTACTTCGCCGCCTTTTGGTCCAAGATTGACCGGCAGGTGGTCAAGCGTCGCCGCCGGGCCTTCGTCCTAAGCAGGCGGAGGAAACGCGATGTCGCAGCCATCTGAAAAGTTCGCGAGCCCGTCCTGTGTCCATTCCGATCAAGGTGAGTACTCGCATGACGAGCGGCTTACGCTTCTACGAGTCGCGCATGCCTCTATCGAATCTCAGCTAGCTGACGAAGCCCTCTCGTTGGAGGCGCCTACGCCGCATCTCGCCGAAAAACGAGGAGCCTTCACGACCCTCTATGTTCGGGGCGACTTGCGGGGATGTGTTGGCTATGTGTTCCCAGTGGCTTCGATCTATCGAACTGTGGCTGAGACCGCTCGAGCGGCAGCCTTCGAGGACTCGCGCTTTGCGCCCTTATCAGCAGCGGAGTTGCCTGCGTTGGAAATTCACCTATCCGTGCTCTCGCCGCTGGAGCCCATTCGAGCTGAAGAAGTAGAAGTGGGGCGGCACGGATTGTTAATCTCGCTGGATGGCAGACGTGGTCTACTGCTGCCGCAGGTGCCCGTCGAACATGGCTGGAATCGGGAAACCTTTCTTCAACAGACTTGCCGGAAAGCCGGTCTGCCGCTCGATGCCTGGCGTCACGGAGCTTCGCTGGAAGCGTTCACGGCCGAGTTGTTCGGGGACCGCGATTTCTAACCTGCCATTTCTGACCTGGGCTACCGTTCAGGAACTCAGAAGCATCAAAGGAGCTAGGCGCACCCGACACGTGCGCACGTTAGTAACTTGGCAAGCCCGCGTGAAGCGCGTTATGGTGCGTGGAGTTTCGAAAGGAAAGTAGGATGGAACTCGCCTTCCTCATCGTGGCATTACTGGTTGCCGGATCCCAAATCCCGGGAAATGACCACATTGCCTTCCGCCGATAGCGGCGCTGCATTCGCAAGACGCGGATCATTGATGTCGACCAGGAATAGCAATCTTCACTGCTCCCGCTGGATACCGTCTTCTGCCGCCCAATAAGTCGCTCGGGAAATCACACTGACATTCCCGCGAGGGTCTTTCAATCGAACGCGAATCCGGTGAAGGCCGGGATGGGGCCGGCGTGGTTCGAAACTCAGCATGTAGCGGCTGTGTATACGATTGGTGAAATCGATCATCTGCTCTTCGAAAGCGTTGCGCGAGGCAAACACGTCATATTCCCCTCCGGTTAACCGCGCCACAGCTTTGGCAGTGTTCTTTTTCATTGCATGCCGAGCCATTACCAGCGGCGCAAGAAGATCCACGCCACCCCATTCATCGCTATTGCTACCTCTTTCCGTATCCAGAAACTGCGACAGGGAGGGCGAGAATGCCAGCACATGGACAATCGTGTTGCTGATTCCGACAGCTGTAACGACGTCGTCAATCGTGGCTAGGTGGCTTCCATGATCGCGAGTCTCGGAAAGCAGCAGCAGCAGTTTTCTCCGTCCCTCCGCTTCCTGGTTGAGCAACTTGGCGGAATAGCTGACCACATCGAGAATGGCAGCTCCACTATCGCCAGGGCGCAGTTCCTCCATAGCCGCATTGATGGGCGCAGGATTGGAAGCGAAGTCGCTCACCAGGTTGATGTGCTTGTCGAATTCAATCAACGCCACTCGCGCATCTGCTTGATCGAAGATCGGATTCAGCAGGGCGTGCAGGCCACGCATCCGCGGGAACTCGCGCTGGGCTCGCCTTCCGGTTTGAATGGCTATCACGATTGAAATCGGTTCCGTTTCAACTGCCTCGTCCAAGTGAACGGTTTGGGAAACAGCATCGTCCTCGATGACGAAGTCCTCTGCCTTTAAGCCGTAGAGCACGCTGCCGTCGGCGCTCCTTACCAGAGTCGGCACAATCACTACATTGGACTGGGTGCGCAACGTAGGCACCTGCTGCGCGAATGTGGCGAGAAGCCACAACGGGATGAGCAGTCCGGATCTGGCAAACATGATCGCAGGGAAGACTGCAATCGATTTTACAGCGGCCGACAGGATCGGTTTCGCAAAGCATCTTGGCGCGGCGGCCATGTTTTGAGTAGACTCCATGAGCTACAAAGCTGGGAGCAAACTGATGCGCATGCTGCTGGTACGAATGACTGTTGGGTTGTTTCTGTTGAGCGGAAGTCTGCTGGGGAATCTGGCAGGGGCCCAGACGCTTTCGTCGGAAGTCCAGGCTTTCGTGAAGGTCAACGCGCCCGCGGTGGCGCTCACTCATGTGCGGGTGATCGATGGCACAGGAGCGGCAGCCCGTGAAGATCAGACTGTGCTCGTGAACCGAGGGAAAATCGCAGCGCTTGGCGACGCTGACTCTGTCTCTGTCCCGAAAGACGCCCAGATCATAGACCTGAAGGGAAACACAGTAATCCCGGGGCTCGTGGGCATGCATGAGCACATGTTTTATCCCCTGCGCGGGGTGAACTTTGGAGAAATGGGCTTCAGTTTTCCACGTCTGTACTTGGCGAGCGGAGTTACCACGGTTCGTACCGGCGGCTCGATTGAACCTTACTCCGATCTGAGCCTCAAGAACGACATTGATGCCGGCAAGATTCCTGGCCCGAAGATGCACGTGACCGGCCCATATCTCGAAGGGGAGGGCAACTGGGCTTACCAGTTGCATCCGCTAAAAGGGCCTGAGGACGCGACGCGCACCGTGAATTACTGGCTGGATGAAGGAGTCGATAACTTCAAGGCGTACATGTTCATTACACCGGGGGAATTGTCGGCTGCGGTCGCCGCGGCTCACAACCGCGGCGCCAAGGTTACCGGTCATCTCTGTACGATCGGCTTCCGAGAGGCAGCACAGTTGGGGATCGACGATCTCGAGCATGGGTTGCTTGTGGATACAGAATTCTTCCCGTGGAAGAAGCCGGATACCTGCTCCGACGAAAAGGCCAATGAAGAGGCGCCGTTCTACGCCAAGCTCGACATTCAAAGCGGGCCGGTACACGACATGATTGCGGATCTAGTGAACCATCACGTCGCGGTCACCTCGACATTGCCGGTGTTCGAGATGTCGGTGCCGGGGCGGCCCACGGTGCAGAAGCGCGTGCTCGATGCCTTGTCGCCGGATGCGCGTTCGTACTTCTTGAACAACAAAGTGCGTAACGACGACGTCGCCGCAACCAAGAAGCTCTACGGGACAGAAGTTTCCCCGTGGATAGGGGCTTTCAAAAAGTCTATGGATTTCGAATACGCCTTCGCCAAAGCGGGTGGGCTACTGCTGGCCGGGGAAGACCCGACCGGTATGGGCGGTGTTCTCGCGGGCTTTGGCGATCAGCGCGAAGTTGAGTTGTTGGTGGAAGCAGGGTTTACTCCCGTAGAAGCGATTCACATCGCTACGTCGAACGGAGCGCAATATTTGGGAGAGTTGAATCGGATCGGCACGATCGCGCCCGGCAAACAGGCTGACCTGGTGGTGATCAAAGGAGATCCTTCGAAGAAGATCGAAGACATCGAGAATGTTGAGATGGTTTTCAAAGATGGCGTGGGCTATGACTCGGCCAAGCTGATCCAATCAGTGGAGGGAATGGTCGGCACGCGGTAATTAGAAACAGCAGATTGCGTCGAACGTTAATCTTCGGTCAGGCCGCGCATTTTGACCGGGGGATGGATCGAAGAACTAGTTTCCGTTCCCAGGAGACGTACTCGGGCCTGTAGTCTTATGGATCTGCGCGCTTGCTCGACGTATGTAGAATGGCGACGGCCTGGCGCAGAGCTGCATCATGCCGGTCACGAAGATCTTCGATCGTGAGGGGAACATCGACATCGGGGATCACGCCCGTCCCTTCCAGGCGGTGCCCCTTCGCCGTGAGTACGTTGTACTCGCTGATATCCAGTTCGCTTCCATCTTTCAGAGTGTGATGAATGTTGGCCAGGAGGCATCCACACGTCTGACGGCCAATGACAGCTGCCCGTCCATTTTCCTGCATGCCGGCAGCGAATAATTCCGCGCCGCTCGCGGATCCTTCATTGACGAGAATCACGACCGGGCCGGTGTAAGCACTCTCGCCGAGGTTTCCGACGTTGAGGTCCGCTGGTATGCCGAGCATTCGCAGAATGAGAGAAGGCTTCTTGCCGGAGCGCGCGACGATTTTTCCAAAGGAAGCCTTCTCGGGGAAGAAATAATCTGCCGAACTCAAGACCGTTCGAAAGTCTCCTCCCGTATTGCCGCGCAAATCGAGGATCACTCCGGGCGCATTCTTATACCGGTTCAACGCCTCTTTTAGCTGTTTGACCGTATCATCATCGAAACTGCGTAGCCGCAAATAGGTGTAGCCGGACGGCAAGAGCTTTGGCATAACGCTGAGATTGTGACTAAAGACACGGCGGGTCAGGTTGGTGTCGAAGGCGGTTCCATCAGGCCGAATAAAACCGATACGAACGGAGGTATTGGCCTCGCCCGAGATCAACCAATAATAGCTCAGAAGAGTGGTAGCACGCCCGGTAGACGAATATCCTACGGCCTTGCTCGCATGCTCCAACTGAAGGGCAACGGGCTTGCCATCGATGGTGTTGAGGACCATTCCTGGCTCGATTCCAGCGTGTTCTGCTTCCGAGCCAGGCTCGACGCTGAGAACGACCGGGCGGCCATCTAATTCCCCAACGCTTAAGCCCGGATCGACCGATTGCAGACTATTACCACGCCGCTGTTCCTCGGGAGAATGGAAGCGGGTGTGGGCATCGTGCAACTCGCCTGTCATCTGACGAAGCAGCGTATAGAACTCCGCATCCGAGCGCACCTGAGCCAGGCGAGGCCGATAGCGGTCGTGTACGGCTTTCCAGTCCACTCCGTTGAAGTTCGCGTCGTAGTATTTCTCGTCGATTAGATTCCAGACTTGCTCGAAGACTTTGGCCCGCAGCGCTGGCGGCATCGTTGCCGGTTGCTGTCCGGTACAGACGGACGCCAGCAGACTCCAGGCAAGAAACTGGCGCGGGACGGAGCGGAGCAGTGCGAGGCGGAGCGGCCTGTGAACCATGATCGTCGCCCAGGTAGCTGGTGTAAGAGTACTTAAGGCAGGGCAACTATGGAAGCCGGGAGTTCAGAGCAAAAAAAACTCGGGGAGAAGGTCTCCCCGAGCCAGGATGTTGATTGAGGCTGTTATTGTTGGTCGGCTTCGAGTTCTACGTCGTCTCCGATATGAACATCTTCCAATGCGAACGTGATCATCCCTGTAGAGCTGGTGGGTGTAACGCTAATGACCACAACCTCTCCCAGAGCGCGACGCGGCATGTCAGACACTTCAATCGTAGGTCCGTTGCTTTTGGTCAAAAGGTGGTGACCATAAGACGGCAGCTTCTTTTGAGTGTCCTCGCCGATGGAAGCCTTGAACGAGAGCGAATCTACGGGATCTTTTAGATCGTCGGTGTAAGGACGAGCAGCGCGTAGGTAGTTCCCGACTTTTACGCCCTGGTTGGAGCCAATGTTCATATAGACCTTGGCGCCCGTGCCCAGGATCGTATCGAAGTCCTTCGCCAGCAGGATGCGGCCACTCAGTCGCCCGGACGGAGGGGCGAAGCGGTCGAACTTTGTGGGTGGACGGAAGTTAACGCTCGGCTTCTCGGCAAACGGGATCGCAATGTCGCCGGGCAGGATGCTGTCGCAGCTGAACTCTATCTGAGCGACCGCAGTCTTGCTACGCGTATCGAGAACCTTGACGCGGCCCATTTCTGCGTAAGGTTGACCCGCAGCGGCCAGGAGCTTGTGCTGGCCGGGATAAACCTCGTACTCGTTCACATCATGCAGTTCACGAACAATCGTGTACTGGGCGCCGGTCTGGTAGCCTGAGCCGGCAAGATAAATGATGTCGCCATTGGCAAATTTCGTCGTCGAAGGAGTTTCAACTCCACCCGCGATGTAGTTCGCATTCGGCAGCAGCTGCTTACTGATGAACCCGGCGCAATAGACATCCGCGTAAGTGGGCGCTGCAAACCGGACATTCGGCATGTTCTTCGTGGTCTCGGTTGGCGCCGTCGAACTCGATGAATTTGTATCCGGGGCAGTGTCGCTCGCGACCGTGGTTGGTTCGCTTTGCTGCGCGCATGCACCAACCGCTACCAGCAGCAACAATATCAATCCTGTTTTCTTCATGTTACCTCCGAGTCAGCGAGCCGACTCGATTTTCCCGGGTCTTGGCTAAGTACCCACAAAGACAGGGGCTTGCATTCGGAAAGTAACAAGGGGCTGGAGGAGGGTCAAGGTTACGAGGGTGTCATAGCGGGAAGGTCAAAAAGTTTGTTCCCTGACTTCCCGCATAATCCGTTGTTGCATCTGGAATTAGGGGCCTGTAATATCGCGCCGACCGTAACATGGCCCTAGCCCCTAACAGTATCGTCCCACGCCTTTTACCGCTACGCTTGCCCAAAGTTTGTGTTGCGGTAACAGGTAACGATGCCGCTGAGATGGTCGAGAAGGCCGAGACTTTCGTCCGGGATAACCCCTTCATCGAATTCAGGTTAGACTACCTGGCGCGACCTCTGCTTGCGTTGCCGAAATTGAAGAAATTTGCGGAATACCACCCCCACGTTTACTCCATTGCTACCTGCCGGCGCGTTCTGAATGGGGGTAAGTTCAAGGGATCGGCGGCAGCGCAGATTCAGATCCTGACTAAGGCGGCTGACCATGGCTGCCAATTGGTTGACTTGGAATTGCAGACTGCGGAAAAAACGAGACCGGACCAGATTCAGAAACTTCGTACGCGGGCCGCTCTGATCCTTTCCTATCATGATTTTCGCGCTACCAGGAAGCTCGAAGACACGCTGGAAAGGATGGTTGCTATACCGGCGGACTTCTACAAAATCGTACCCACGGCGACCACTCTGGCCGACAACGTAACCATGATGAAATTCATGGAGAAGCATGGGGATAAACATTCGTTGATTGGCATGTGCATGGGGGAGCAGGGAATCATCAGCCGGGTCCTGGGTGTGCGAGCGGGCAGCGTTTTCACATTCGCTGCCGCCAATCCCGGCGAACAGACGGGACCGGGTCAGGTGACCGCTCAGGAGTTGAGGAATACATACCGTATCGAGCAGGTTGATCAAGCTACCCGAGTCTATGGGGTGGCCGGAGATCCGGTGGCGCACTCGTTGTCGCCCGTCATCATGAATACGGCTTTAAGGCGTGAGAATGTAAACGGTGTATATCTGGCGTTGCATGCGCGGGCGCTTCCCGACCTGTTGCATTGTGTTCGCGAGATTCCAATTCACGGTCTCAGCATCACCATGCCGTACAAGGAAGAGATTCTCAAGTACCTGGATAACACGGATTCACACACCACGAAAATCGGTGCGTGCAATACCGTCGTACGCGCCCAGGATGGAAAGCTCTATGGCTTCAATACCGATACATCGGGTGTCGTCCGTCCACTGGAGCAGCGTATTACTCTGGAGAAAGCGCGAGTACTGGTGTTGGGTGCCGGAGGTGCGGCTCGTGCGGCCGTCTTCGGCTTGAAGGAGCGGGGATGCGAGGTCTACATTCTAAATCGGAGTGTTGGACCCGCCCAGAAACTCGCCCGGTCAGCGCACGCTCGGCTCTTCAAACGTGCCGACCTGAAGAAGGTCTCATTCGACGTGATCATCAATGCCACCCCCGTGGGCATGGGGACTGCCGAGGAATCGCCGTTAAGCGAAAAGGAAATTAACGCGCGCTATGTGTTCGAAATGATCTACGATCCGGCTGAAACGCGATTCGTGCAATTGGCTAGGGCACGAGGTGCGGAGATTATCCCGGGAATTGAAATGTTTGTTCATCAGGCTGCGCGGCAATTTGAGATATGGACAGGGAAGCCCGCCCCCTGGGATGAAATGCTGCGAGCGGTTCACCTGACGATTCAAGAGCGCGCTGCCGCGAAAGCAGCTGGAAAGAAGAAGTGAGACAGCCGCCAGCCATGCGGCATTTCTCGGCATGACCAGAAGTCATTCCGTAATTGAGCTGCGGTTCCATTCATCGAGACTCCACCCGCCTCCCGAAAATGGTAGATTTCTGGGAAGTAAAACGAATCACTGACGATTCTTTTGCTACGAAAAGGTTGCAATTTTTCAGCGTACCGAAGTAAGATGATCTTGGGACGTGCGAATTGTCCTGATCTCGCGGTACCTAGCCTTTCTTCCAGATTCGAAGTTCCAAGCTTCGTAAAACACTCCCCGCAGATCTTTTGCTGGGGTCCAGGTTCGGAGAAAAAACTGCATGGCGTGGTACGCATATTGCCTCACTGAATTACAGACCCTCTCCAATGGCACTCGCTCCCGGCGGCCTTTCATACTGGAAGGCGTACAAGGCGTCAATGGCGCCTCGGTGCTGGGGTATCCTAGCGGCGAATTTGCAGTGATCGTCAGCGAGTATGAACGTAACAACGGTGAATTGAGCGAGAAGTCCGTACTGGAGCATGCGCGTGTGGTAAGCGTCTGCTTCCGGCAGGGCACCGTTCTTCCCTTCCGGTTCGGCACGGTGTTCGACACCGATGATGCCTTGCGGCAAGCGGTCCGCACTAATCGGAAGGCCTTTGGCCAAAGCGTTGAAAGGCTGCGCGGCAAAGCCGAGATGCACATCAAGTTGGTGGTGCGCGACGGCTCGCTCCGCGAAGCCATGACCGACACGCTGTTGCCCGATACTGTGGGTCGAGAGTATCTGGCGCAGCTGCGGGTAAAGGCTTCACGGGACCGTGAACGCCAGACCAAGGCGCGCGCACTCTCCGTACAGGTCCATAAGCTGTTCAATCCGTTGGAAGAAGAGATCAGCTGCAAGAAGGTGGACGCGGAAGGCATGCTCATTGACATCGCGCACCTAATTGATTCCAAGTCCATCGAGAAATACCAGAACCGTTATTCGACCGCCGCCAAACAATTGAAGAACTGTGAAGTGGCGATCAGCGGACCTTGGCCTCCGTACCACTTTCTGCCCGGTAAGTTAAGAACCGTAACCGGCAGCAGCTAGCAGCGCAGCGACATCCCTATCCAAAGCGCAGCTTGGAGCTGCGCTTTTTGCTTTGGGTCAGTTTCCCCAAGTTAATTACCGTCCGGACATATTTAACAGACTAGTTAATAATTAGCCGATGAAACCGGACTTCTATCCGAATGGCAAGACTGGCTTGGTTTCCCCAACCAAATAGATAGGAAAGCAAAACATGTGCAGATCGCTTCATCTCCGGAATACAGACAAAACCTGAGAGGAGATTTCCGACGGCTGCTTTAGACGTTTCGTAAGTTGATGCTAAATAACAGGTTCAGCACTTATCGCGAATGATCGTGGGAAGTGTTCCAATTTGGTCGGGCAAGTGCATGAAGCACAGTAACAAAAGAGGCCGCATAAAGTGACCATCTCTCGACTCGATCGCTCTCGACTTTTCCCATTGATCAGTTCCGCTTTGCGGAACGACGCCTAGCAACGCCTTTCCTGATTCCCTCCATTCGCCTCTTTCTAAGGGGTCCTCAAAAAGGACCTCTTTTTTTCGCTCCAGAATTCAACCGGCCTAACTCAGATCGCACTTTGCCGAAAGGAGCTGAGACGTTGTCTGGTAAGCTACGACGTTTTCAGATCCGCCTGACGAGGGTGCGCCGAGAACAATGTCCCCGAGAAAGTGTTACCGCCGAACGCGGTTCATTCTATGTTTCTGCTGCTTGGTTGTCCCGAGAGCATGGGCCCAATTCCACCCTAAACAGTCGACTGTGGTGTACCCGCCACAGTTAATACAGGATCTGACGTCCTTACGCGACAAGGCACTTTCCAGCGATTACGCCTACCAGCAGGTCTCCCATTTAACCGAGAACATTGGCCCTCGAATGGGCGGTTCACCCCAGGCTGAATTCGCGGTCCAGTACGTTGCGGGCGAGCTACGGAAACTCGGGCTGGAGGTTCGTCTCGAAGACGTGCTCCTGCCGCGATGGGTGCGGGGGACAGAGACCGCTGAGCTCGTTCGATATCCGGGACAAGCTCCGGGAACGACGCAGAAGATCGTGCTCACTGCCCTTAGCGGCAGCGGCGCGACACCGGCTAATGGGATCACTGCCGGGGTGGTAGCGGTGAGGAGTTTCACCGAATTGAGCGCACTAGGACGAGCCAAGGTAGCAGGCAAGATCGTTGTCTTCAATGTACCCTTTGACGCCAGAAAAGCGGCGGCTGGTCAGGCCGGAGAGGCCTATGGCGAAGCGGTGATCTACCGCGTTACCGGCGAGAAAGCTGCCGCAGACCTAGGTGCGGCCGCTTCGCTGATTCGATCTGTTGGCGGAGCCGACTTCCGGCTGCCACATACGGGTTACAGCAGGGGAGCCGGGATCCCATCGGGAGCGCTGGCGGCGGAGGATGCTGAACTCATTGCTCACCTGGCGAGCCAGGGCGAGGTTCAGATGCACCTCACGTTAACTCCCCAGGCCCTGCCAGAAGTTGTTTCGCACAATGTGATTGCGGATCTGAAAGGCAACGAACACCCGGAGCAGGTGGTTGTGGTCTCGGGCCATCTTGACTCCTGGGAGCTTGGGCGAGGCGCAATCGACGACGCCGCTGGCGTAGCCGTGGCCATGGAGGCAGCGAATCTGATTCAGCAACTGCATCTCCATCCCAAGCGAACCATCCGCGTGATTGCCTGGATGGATGAAGAGAATGGCGGGCGAGGGCATGATACCTACGCCAAAGATTATGCGGCCGATCTTCCCAATCACGTGGCGGCCGTCGAAAGCGACTTAGGTGCGGGACATCCGCTGGGATATGTGATGAAAGCGAGTCTTGCGGTAGCTGCCGTCCTTCAACCTATGTTGGACATTATGAGCGTCATAGGAGCGAGCAGCCTGCGGCAATCGGAGTACAGTCCGGGGTCGGATATAGCGCCTCTGGTACAGGCGGGAGTTCCGGGATTTGCTCCCTGGCAGGACGTGCGCACCTATTTCAATTATCACCACAGTGCAGCTGACACGCTCGATAAGATCGTGCCGCGGGAACTGCAGGAAAACGCTGCGGCCATGGCTGTATTGGCGTACACGCTTGCGACTCTGCCTGAAGCGATCCCGCGTGGGGCTCAGTAGCAACAGTCGTTTTCGCGTGTGGACAGCCTGCTTACCTGGGCCTGCCGGTTGTACTTAACTGACCCGGGCTGCTCTAGTGTCTTGGCCGCGGCGATCCATCATGGTTTCGATTCGCGGCTGCCGTTTCGCTCGTGCAACCAGGCGTACGTCGCTTTCTTCACGGAAGGTAGGCGAAAGGAATCCGGCACGGTGTAAGGCTTTCCGCATGCCGGCGACGGTCTGGAACGATTCCCAGCGCGACCAGCCCGTCAGGTGAAAAATCAATCCGTTCGCGAGTACAAAGGCGCGGAAGAGGAGCGGTTTCAGGCGGTGGCACCGCTTGAATTCGCCTATCGTGAAACGCGGTGGGTGGACAGCGGCGATGAGTTCTCCGGACGGTGAAAGGACGCGATACATCTCACGCAGCGCCAGTGGGATTTGCATGTAGGGCAGGGCCACGTTGCAGACGACTCGATCAAAAGAGCCGTCCGTAAAGGGCAGCGCCTCCGCGCGGGCTTTGATGAATTTTCTCTTCGGGTGTTTTCTGGAAGCCTCCGATAGCGAGCGCTCGTTTATGTCGATGCCGATAATTTCCGCATGGGGGTCACACCATGCCGGCGTGCCCCTTCCACAGCCAACATCCAGGATTCGCATACCAACTTCCGATCGGGCAGTGGGCAACAGGACAGCGGGGTGTACTTCGCGGATCTCAAACCAGCAAAAATCTCATCTAGATTTCCTGCGGACTTAGAGTCGGACGAACATACGGCCGGCGGAACAGCGACCACTGCTGAAATCACCAACACCGGCAAGGGGCGTTGCTGCGGGGCTGGTACCCGGGCATGTTACGCCGCGATTTTCCGCACGCAAGTGCAATCGTAAGTAGATGATGGATTCTTATCGCCAAAACCCAACCGCATGGCAGGAGCGCGACGTAAGTACCTCCAGTTGACGCATCTCGACTCGGACGCTTATGATTTTTGTTTGACCTCAGCACAAGAAAGGGTTCTGGGAGACGGCTTTTGGGTCGTCGTACGAGCCTAAGCAATGGATAAGAAGAAGCTAGAACAATTCAAAAAGAGACTGGAAACCAGGCAGCAGGAACTTCGCCGAAACGTTTCGCGAACCGAGCAGGATGGGCGCACCGTTGACGAGGACACGGCCCAGGACATCGCAGATCGGGCGGCCAGCTCTTATAACAAGGAATTCCTGTTCCACCAGAGCAACAACGAGCGGCAGCTCCTGCAGATGGTGGAAGGGGCGTTGGACCGCATCCGCGAAGGCAACTTTGGGGAGTGCATCTCGTGCGGGAAAGAGATCAACCCGAAGCGCCTGGAAGCGGTGCCGTGGACGCGTCACTGCATCGAATGCCAGGAAAAGCTGGAACAGGGCGTGCTGGAGCAGACCCCGCAGTAGCCGCATCCGACCACCGGTTCAATCTAATCAGGGACGCAGAAGGGACTATTCGTGCGCGCAGAGACCCGACATTCCTTAAAGGAAGATCGCTTCAGCAGAGCCACCATCAACGCCGCGGAGCGGACCGTCCACTGGACCGTTGAGCACCAGAAAAAATTAATTATCGCGAGCGCTGCGGTCGTAGTACTGATCGCCGCTGCTGTAGGCATCTGGTACTACCTGCAGCAGCAGGATCAGAAGGCGAGTGTCGAGTTAGGGAAAGCGGTGCGGACTATGGAAGCGGGCATTCGTCCCGCTGGTGCGCCGGCGCAACCGGACGTGCAGACCTTCACCTCTCTTAAGGAACGCGCGACTGAGGCACGCAAGCAGTTTGACGCTGTAATCGCTCAATATCCCCATACTCGAGCGAGTGACTTTGCGCGGTATTTTGCGGGGATCACTGCTTCCTCACTCGATGACAATGCCAATGCGGAGAAGAATCTCAAAGAGGTTGCATCGGTGCACAATGCCGACCTCGCGGCTCTGGCGAAATGCGAGCTCGCTTCCGTCTATAGAAAGACGAAGCGCGACAAAGATGCAATTGAGCTTTACAAGCAGCTGATGGACAAGCCGACCACCTCAGTTGGCAAAGCGACGGCTCAGATGGAATTGGCCGATCTCTATCAGCAAAAGCAGCAGCCCCAGGAAGCCAAGCGAATTTACGAGCAGGTTCAGAAAGAAAATCCTAACACCGAGATTGCGCAACTCGCGCAGCAGAAGCTTGGCGGGCTTAAGTAGACCTTAGGAGTTAAGCAGGTTATTCCTAAGCGAGTGGAACACCCTCCGGCTAAAACGTTAGCTTCAGGCGAGCCGACACGCTGCGGGGCGGGGCGATGGCTGTGCCGGAAAACAAGCTGGCGAAGTTGATCACGTTCACCCGATTTGTCAGATTCGCGACTTGAAGTTGTACTGACGCGCTGCGCTGTTCTTTGTGATACAGGTCCACTCCACCTGCCACGCCCACAGCGAAGTTGGGTCTCACTCGCTGACGATCGAAGTCCACTCGATTGAGGACTGCGGGCCCGTACTGCGCCAACAAGAACTTTACATCGGCATCGCCGACTTCTGCGGGTAGTCCACTGCCGTACTGGCCGTCCACTGCAAGCCACACCCGGCCGCTAGCTTGGAAATGGAGTCGAGCCCTGGCCGTATTCCGCTGGTCCTGAGTGACAGGGAAACTGCCGAGATCGGTAGTTGCGTTGACGACATCGCTGCCCAGAAATAGTCCACCGGTGATCGGCCCTCGGCCCGTCCCGACCTGGTTGGTGTAGCTCAAGTATCCGGAAAAGCGGCCCCAATGTGGAACTTCAAGCCGCAACTCCTCACCGCTAATGCGAGCCTTAGCGAATGCCGTCGGGAAACTCACGCCGGTGTCGAGCAATACGTCGTCATCGGAGTAGTTGCGAAAGTCCCGCCGAAAGACATTGGCATCCACCCTCAGAATCCCAAGCAATGCCTTGCTGAAGCCAACTTCATAGAAGTTGCCGCGGCCCGGGCGAACCGGGAGCCGCAGCACGAGTGGATTCAACGAGTTCACTTGAGGCGAACTGGCGAGCAGAAGATTCTCGACGGCGGGCGTCTGGAAAACCCGGTCATAGGATGCATGCAGCACGAGGCTGAGGGATGGGAAGTATCTGGAGATACCGAGCCGAGGGCTCCACGCATTTTCATGAACCACAAACCTGTAGTGGTCGAAGCGCAGGCCGGCACTGAGACCCCAATTGCCGAGGTGAATCTGGTCTTGGGCATAGGCCGAAGGTTCCACATCCCAACGTTGATCCGAAAACTGAAAATGTTGTTGTGTGCCAGGATCAAATTGCGAGGGATTCGTGATCGTGTACTGCAAGTTCTCGTGAACCGGATTAAGAATTGTGTCCCCACCTACCTTCCAGTCGTGGCGACCGTGATGTCCGGCGAGGTCCCCACGGAAATAGCCTTCGCGGTAGCCGCGGTTCTGCGACACCATCACGGGTGTCGATCGCTCATTGGAAAACAGCGTGGCAACAGCCTCGCGAACGCTTCCTGAAACATTCAACATCAGGTCTGGAGAAATGACGTGCTGGAAATAGACTTGGCCAGCACTTTCGGTATTGCCGGCGTCCTGCCGTTGTCCAGCCTGCTGCTGAACCAGTTCGTTCGGGATGATGAAGTGAACAACGTCATGGGAAACACTGACACGCAAGCGGTCGCGATCCGAGAAGTCGCGGGTGAACGAGGCCGTAAACCCAGCTGAGCTGGCGTGATTGGTGTAGTTCGCCAGGACTGGCGGGTCGAGGTAGCGGTCGGTCAGAAATCCGTCACTACTCAACGAGAGGCGGTCTTTGCCGTGCGAATAGGAAACTCCGGCGAAGCCGTTGATGGTTGTGAAGCTGCCGCCGCTTAGATCTACTAGCTCATGCCATCCCGTAGGTACGCTCTTTTCAGTTACGACTTCCACGATGCCGCCCAACTTGCGCCCGTATTCGGCCGGATAGTTAGCCGTCAGCACTCGCATGGAATCCACCGCATCCGGATCGAGGGACGGTGCGAAGGCCGGCGAACGATTCTGTGTCAGCGGCAGTCCATCGATTACGTATTGAACGTCGTATTCTGAGCCACGCGGATGGAGGATGCCGTTTGCTTCGTAGAGCCATCCAGGCAAATCGTTCACGGCGTCGGAGAGGCCGCGTCCCGACTGTGCGGGAACATCCTGGCCAAGTGTTTGGCGACCGATGGAGTGGAGCATTCCCGCACGTGAAGGATCGAGCAGGGTTGCCGCGTCATTCACCTGAACCTGCGTTGCCACAGGAGCGATGCCAAGGGTTAACGAGAAGTGGATGGGAACCTCTGAGCGAACCTCCAGCAGGCTCGATGAGGACGCGAACCCCGGAGCGGTCAGGGTTAGCCGATAGACACCGAAAGGGAGGTCCTGGGCTATATAACGCCCATCGTCGCCCACCTGGAAGGTGCGTCGAAATTGGTTGGAATCACTGACGAGCTCGCCGGCCGAAGAAACAGCAGCGCCCTGCGGGTCGCGGACGGTGATCCGCACTTCTCCGCGCGCGCTGAGCGTGCGCGGCAGTCACTGAAAGTATGAATGCAAAAAGTGCGACGGCGAGACTAATTTTGGCGGCGCGCGTCTCCATACTGTCCGACGTTCCGTTCTGTAAGCCTACATGGGATGACGAGGTCCGTGCATCAGGTTTGATCCTGAGTCACTCCCGAGTTCCCCTTTTCTGACGATCCGAGTAGGATGATGAGCTCTAACAAACCACATCGGGGCTATAGATGGCTGAGATCTCACTCCGGGTAAACGGCAGCGAGCGAAAGGTCAGCGTTGCTCCAGAGACGCCGCTGCTCTGGGTATTGCGCGACACCTTGAACATGACGGGTACGAAGTTCGGTTGCGGCGCGGGATTATGTGGCGCCTGCACCGTCCACGTCGAAGGAGCGGCGGTACGTTCTTGCTCGACACCACTCTCGCAAGTCGCTGGAAAAAACGTCACTACAATAGAAGGTCTCTCCGCAAATGGGCTCACAGAACTGCAGAAGGCATGGATTGCAGAAGAGGTACCGCAATGCGGTTACTGCCAGACGGGGCAGATCATGGCCGCCGCCGCGATGCTGACAAAGAATCCGCATCCCTCGGACGACGAGATAACCCGAACCATGACGGCGAATATCTGCCGGTGCGGCACCTATGACCGGATTAAGCGCGCTATTCAGCGTGCGTCGACTGCGAGAGGTGGACAATGACGCCTCTAACCCGGCGAGGATTTCTCACAACCACTGCCGCAGCAGGCGCAGGGCTGGTCATCGGCTTCTACCTACCCCACGGATCATCGAGTAAGAACGGCAAGGGTTTCTCTCCCAATGCCTATCTGAGGATCACACCGGATGGAAAGATCACAATTGTGGTTGCGCGCTCGGAAATGGGGCAGGGAGTGCGCACGGCTCTTCCCATGATTCTGGCCGAGGAACTTGAAGCTGATTTGAACCAGATTACGGTAGAGCAGGCGGGAGCCAGCTCGTTGTATGG
>JBLNFC010000021.1:0-6599 GCA_050263355.1 Acidobacteriota bacterium | reverse complement strand
TCTGATCGAGCCACTGATCCTGTATGTGATGGCAATTATTGTGGGCGGAGTCTTAATAGCCCTATATTTGCCAATATTTAGCCTGGGTGCTGGCGGCAGTCACTAAGGCGTGACGGCATATTGACAACTATCTAACAAAGCAGTTCTCAGCGCAGGTTAGACTGGAAGTTGGAAGTAGAATGGCCGAAAAGAAAACAATCGTTACCAATGGTGGAAATGGCGGCCGGGCGGTGCCGGTTAACGCCTCGGATGAACTGGAGAAGGCGAAGGACATAGCGCGCCGCTACCGTTGTGAGTTCGTGGACCTAAATGAATTCCAGCTTCATCACGACCTGTTTGAGAAGATCCCTGTCGATCTGATGTTTCGCTACAACTTCGTGCCCCTCGAAGAGACGATGGAAGGAAAGCTGGCGGTCGCAATTGCCGATCCCAGCCAGTTGATGATGATCGACGAGATCAGCTTGCTGCTTGGCAAGCGCATCATCACCAAGGTTTCCACGCTCAAGCAGATCAGCGACATCCTGAAGAAGACGGAGCAGTCGAAGCGCGTCCTCGAAGAAGCCAGCGAAGGCTTCACGCTTGATGTTATCCGCGAAGATGAATCCGGCGAAGAAACCATATCGATCGATAAGCTGACGGCAGCCGGTGACATCAGTCCTATCATTCGCCTGGTTGACACCACCATTTTCACTGCCCTGCAGCGGCGCGCCAGTGACATCCACATCGAAACCGGCGACGATTCTGTCGCGATCAAGTTCCGCATCGATGGTGTGCTGACCCAGGCGATGCCTCCGATCGGCAGAGAGCATCACTCGACGATCATTTCCCGTATCAAGGTGATGAGCGAGCTCGACATCTCCGAACGGCGAGTTCCGCAGGACGGCCGCTTCCGTGTGAAGTACAACGGGCGTGCCATCGACTTCCGCGTCTCCATTATGCCGTCCATCCACGGCGAAGATGCAGTGCTCCGCGTGCTCGACAAAGAGTCGATGAGCGAGAAGTTCCGCACCCTTACGCTGGACGTTGTGGGCTTTGGCGAAGAAGACCTGCGCAAGTTCCGGCGGTACATCGCCGAGCCGTACGGGATGGTGTTGGTCACAGGTCCCACCGGCAGCGGTAAAACTACGACTCTCTACGCTGCCGTGAACGAGATCAAAACCGACGAAGATAAGATCATCACCATTGAAGATCCCGTCGAGTACCAGATACGCGGGATCACGCAAATTCCGGTAAACGAGAAGAAGGGTCTGACTTTCGCGCGCGGCTTGCGTTCCATTTTGCGACACGATCCCGACAAGATCATGGTTGGCGAAATCCGAGACACGGAAACGGCGCAGATCGCGATTAACTCCGCTCTCACTGGTCACCTGGTGTTTACGACGGTGCACGCCAATAACGTTGTGGACGTGATTGGGCGATTCCTCAACATGGGTGTCGAGCCTTACAACTTCGTCTCGGCTTTGAACTGTATTCTGGCGCAACGCCTGGTGCGTATGATTTGCGACTCCTGCCGCACCGCAGTTCACTATGCGCCCGAGGTGCTCGAATCGAGTGGCCTCGACCCGCAGCAGTGGGGACCGGTGCCTCTGTACGAGGGGCAAGGCTGTATTGAATGCGCGGGAACTGGGTACCGCGGTCGTACTGCCATTCACGAACTGCTGGAGCTCAGTGACCGCATTCGTGAGATGATTCTGGCGAAACGGCCGACGTCTGAGATTCGCCGCGCCGCGCGCGAAGATGGAATGCGGTTTCTGCGCGAATCGGCTCTCGATCGGGTGCGGGCGGGAATCACTACGCTGAAAGAAATCAACAAAGTTACTTTCATCGAGGCCACGCGCTAACTGCCATGAAGAGCAACCCCAAGCTAGGCGGGCGACCAAAATTGGCCTGCGAAATTTCGGCCGACCGCGTATTTGCAGGCCGAGCCTCAGACCACGGCACAAGCCTGGAAAGCTACTCCGGAAGAGACCTTTCGGCGGGCACCGTGGTACCCGATCTCATCGAAAACAATCTGCGGCGGCGAAACGATGTTGCCTCTGGCATTCGAGAGGTTCTGGGGGACGTAGGCGGACGGTCTCGTGATGTGGTCGCCATTGTTCCTGATGCGGCCGTGCGGGTGGTCCTGCTCGATTTCGACGCGCTCCCGGGCAATCGCGAGGAAGCAGATAGCGTTGTCCGTTTCCGCCTGAAGAAGTCGTTGCCGTTTGATGTGGACAAGGCGAAGCTCTCGTACCATGCCCAGACTTCAGGAACAGGTTTGCGGCTCGTTGCAGCCGTGGCTTTGTCCAGCGTCGTCGAGGACTACGAAACTGCGTTCCGCGAGGCTGGGTACGAGCCGGGTGTCATTTTGCCCTCGATGTTAGCCGCGTTGGGCGCAGCCGATGCTAGCCGCCCCACGTTGGTGGTCAAAGTTGATGCGCGCACCACCAGCATCGCTATCCTCGATAGCGGCCAACTATTGCTGTTTCGCACTCTGGAAAACGCACGCGGCGCGACGATCACGGGCGAACAGCTGGCAGAGGAAGTTTATCCTTCCATCGTATTTTTCCAGGACACCTATAACCTGAACCTGGAGCGCATAGCAGTGGCGGGGGTGCCGGAGTCGAGCGGAGCTGCACAGGCGCTGGGAGCGCAAACCGGTGCGCAGGTAGAAGAGTTGATCAGCGAATCGAAGCTTGGTAAGGCGGCGGGCAGTTCGGTTCCGCATTACCGGATGGCCGGGGTAGTGGGGGCCCTCATGTCTTAAGTATGCGCCTGGACATCAATCTCGCGAGTCAGCCTTATGAAGATGCACGGCAGTTTTGGATCCGCTGGGGCAGCGCAGTTGCTCTGATTGCAATTTTGACTCTGGCTTTAATTGCAGAAACGGCGCTCAGCTGGGTTTATGCCCACAAGGATCAGCAGACGATTGCCAGTTACCGAGCTCTGATAGCCGAAAGAGACCGGGAACGATCTTCTGCCGAGGCTGTGCTGAACAAGCCGGAAAATCGAACGACGCGGGATCGCTCTCGTTTTTTAAACGAACTGATTGAGCGCAAAGCCTTCTCGTGGACACAGGTATTCCAGGATCTGGAAAGAATCATGCCGGCTCGTCTGCACGTCGTCTCCATGCACCCTGAATTAGATGAGGAGAACCAGTTGCAGATTAAATTGACGGTGGCGGGAGAATCACGCGACCGCGCCCTGGAACTGGTGCGTCACATGGAGGAGTCCGCGCGTTTCCGGCAACCACGAATCACCGCCGAAAATCAGCAGACGCAACGTGGGATTGCAGGCGATAACGTGGAATTTAATATCAGCGCTCTCTACGTTCCAGCGGCACCGGATTCGGCGCCGGAGACCAGAACGACCGCGGAGAACCGAAGATAATGGCCGATCTGAGAGAAACACGACGGAAGTTGAAGATCGCCATGATCACCATGGCTGCGATCGATGTAATCGCGGTCATCATCATGCTGTCGCCGCTGGTGGGTTCAGGGGAATCGCGCAAACAGGAAATGCAACAATTACAAACCGAATTGCGCCAGAAAACCCGGCAGGTGGAGCCCCTTCGTGGTCTCGACAAGAAGGTAGTGCTAGCCAGCCAGGAGATCGACGCCTTTTACAGAGATCGGTTGCCGTCGCGGGAGTCCACGATATCGGAGGAACTGGGCAAACTCGCCTCCCAGAGCGGCGTGAAAATCGGCCAAGCCAAGTACGATACGAAGGAATCAGAAGAAGTCGGGCTCACGCCTTTTTTCATCGAAGCAACGTGCCAGGGCGATTACCTGCAGTTGATGCGTTTCATCAATGGCCTGGAACGCGACAAAACATTCTTCATCGTCAACAGCGTGGTCCTTGGCGATGCTCAGGGCGGATCAGTGAAGCTTCAACTCAAACTGGAGACCTACTTGAGGAACGGAGCGTAAGTGAAACTCGGAGCTGAGAACCGGAAAAAAACTTACGTTGCCCTTGGCCTGGGACTATTCGCAGTGATCATGGTGATTTACCGGATTTCCAATCCGGCGGGCACTTCGTCTTCCTCCCCGGCGGCAGCTCCGGTGCAATCCAGTGTCGATTCATCCGCGGCACTTAGCCCACGGCCGACGACTCGGCGAAACACTGGTGCCAAACCCTCGAGCACAAGCAAAAAAGCCTTGCCCGCGCCTTCGATCGATCCAACGTTGCGCCTTGCAATGCTAAGGGCAAGTGAAGACATCAAGTACACGGGAAGGGGGCGTAACATCTTCCAGGCGCAGATCGACATCCCGAAGGTGGTCGCCAGTCCCGTGAAGCAAACACAGATTCAGCTTCCTCCGCCTGGGCCGCCACCGCCGCCCCCCATCCCTCTTAAGTTTTTTGGCTTTGCCAACAAGCCCGGTGAAACCAAGCGCATATTCCTCTCTCAAGGGGAAGACGTATTCATCGCGGGTGAAGGCGACATCGTGAACCGCCGTTACAAAGTCGTGCGGATCGGGCCATCTTCGGTCGAAATCGAAGACGTTCTCAACAACAACCGGCAGAGTATTCCCCTCACGCAGGGCTGATCAGGATGAAACCGAGCTCCCAATTTCATCTTCCACGACGCCGCTCGCAATCTGCTGAAAGCGGATACATCCTGATTACCCTGATGCTGCTCGCCAGCTTGGTGGTCATCATGCTGGCGGTAGTGCTGCCGCAGATGTCGCAACAGATTCGCCGCGATCGTGAGCAGGAACTAATCCACCGCGGCGTGCAGTACTCGAGAGCCATTCGGCGTTTCTTCAAGAAGAATGGCCGTTATCCGGTGCGGCTGGAAGAACTGGAGAACAGCAACAATATTCGATACCTTCGCGCACGCTATAAAGATCCCGTGACTGGAAAAGATTTCAAGCTGCTGCATTTCGGGGAAGTGCAGATGGGCACTGCAGGTGCAATCGCCGGTGGTGTTGCGCCGGGAGCGAATGCCCAGGGAGCAGTGCCCGGTCCTGCGGGAGATAGCACGAACGCTCAAAGCGCGTTCAACAGCGGCCCGGGGATGGCAAACACCGGGGCTGCGATCAATCCCCGCGGCGCGCTCAGCAATCAACAGGATTCGTCCGCTGATACTTCGATAAATACGGGCAGCTCGTCTTCATTTTCGAATTCAAGTACGGCGGGGGGAAGCTCGCCCAGCGCGTTCGGATCTTCAAGCGGCAGCAGTTCTCCGTTCGGCAATTCGAATCAGCCTGGTTCTGGAGCGCAAAGCGGGTTCAGCAATCAAGTTTTCGGCGGAGGACCGATTGTTGGAGTGGTCAGCACATCGAAGAAGCAGTCGATCCGGGAATTCAACAAGAAGAATCACTACAAGGACTGGCAATTCATTTACGACCCAAGCAGCGATCGAGGCGGACTGCTCAACACTCCCGCGCAACCACCGTTACAGGGTGTTCCCAATCAGAATCAGCAACCTTCGGGTGTGCCCGTGCTCACGCCGGGCGGACAGCAAGGAAACTTTGGAGGGCAAGGCAGCCCGGGCATGGCTCCAACCCCTAACATGACTCCACAAATGCCTCCTGATCAATCGCAGGCCCCGCAATAGGCATCCTGAGTTCCTACCTGATCATGAACACATCGATTCTGAACGAGTCGAAAAAAAACCTCGTCCCGAATTGGGACGAGGCTTTGTAAATCTTCCGACTAGACGTTGAACGATGATCCGCAACCGCAAGTGCTCTTGACGTTCGGATTCTCAAACTTGAACCCTGCGCCTTCGAGCGTCTCCACGTAGTCAACTCGGCAACCGTTGAGATACATGACCGACGTGGCGTCGACGTAAACCTTGAGGCCGTCCATATCGAAAACCTTGTCCATCATTCCGGCGCTGTTCTCGAACTGCATGGAGTAAGAGAAGCCGGAGCAACCGCCTCCCACAACTCCCACCCGCAGCCCGGTGGGCACGGGATTCTGTTGTGCCATGATTTCCTTCACCTTCGCGATCGCGTTCGGGGTCAGGCTAATCGGCGGTGCTTTTACTTCCGGGGTCGTAGTCGTGGTGGACATTCGTATCTCCTTGAGTCTGCTAGGTTAGATTATAACAAATTGGCGATTTTCGCTCAGAAAGCGGAACCCAGGGTTTGCTTGTTAGATGACGGCCAAGGCCCAACGGTCGCGTTGCGAAAAGAACGACTTGACTAGCCCAAAACCGGACTATAATCCGGGGTGGGCCCCAAGCTTCCGATCCCCTGGCCCAACCCGCCTCCGGAGCCGGAATCGGCCCTAACTCAGAACCGAGGTGGCTTTATGTCTCCACTGATCGCTCTCTTAACAGCGTGGGGCGTTCTGACCGGTATCCTGGTCGTCCTTCTGATCTATCGCAGCACTCTCACGATGCGAGAGGACGATCAACTTTACCTTAGCGACTCGGAATCTCACATGCAGAAGGAACAGACGGAGATTCTGCACAAGGTCAATAGACTCACGCCGGCCGTGCGCTGGTTAGGGGCTGCCTCCGGACTGTTGATTCTCGTGATTGCGGGACTTGCGATTTATCAGGGACTGAACACCCCGCAATGAACTGGCTCTAAAGCGGCTTCGGCACGAGAGTTGCTGCCATTGCTGCGTGGGTGTGTGTTCGGCGAATGCCTCCTGTCGAGAGGAGG
>JBLNFC010000020.1:0-3696 GCA_050263355.1 Acidobacteriota bacterium | reverse complement strand
GAACTTTTACCAAGTTCCAGGAAGGACCCTGCACATAGACCACCCACTTGCCATCGGGGGAACATTGTGGACTTATCGCAAACGTTTCGTCAGCGATGCGAATGGGGTTTGAGCCATCGGCATCCATGCGCCATATCCCGCGTTTTTGCTCCCGGTGGGAGGCGTAAACGATGTAGCGCCCATCGCCGCAAACCGACGGGTCCCAGTTGGGACGATGATCGGGCGTCAGCAGCGTACGCTCACTCCCATCCTGATTTACCGCGAACAGATTGCCATCCTGGCTGGCGAAGATGATGCGGCCGTTGGGCATCCAAGAGAACTCTCCAAAGCCCCCTCCTTTGATAGAGGACCCCCCAACAGCCAACTCTCTCGTGGTGATCTGCTTGGCCTTTGCGGTGTTTCCGTCCGACGCGATCCACAAGTTGGAGACCGTTGTTAGCTCGGTGTCGACAAGAGCCTTACCATCCGGCGTAAGGTCCAAGCAACAGAGCTGGTAATCCATCAGGTCGTTGGTGAGGCGGCGTGCCTCTCCTTTTGGATAGGAGATGAACCAAAGTTGCCCGCGAAACGCCTGATCAACGTTACTTATGGGCGCCAAGAGACCACTGCCGTCGGGCAGCCAGCGCGGACGGCCGACAGCGTCCGGTGTTGAATAGATTTCACGGACCGACCCATCCGCGACCGATATGGCCGAAACCACAGAACGAACTCCCCTCGTCGCCTCCGAGGTTGTGAGCGCAATCGTCTTCCCATCGGGAGACCACGCGATATCGGTAACCCCGCCCTCAATGTAGGGAGGTGAAGCTAGAATCCGTTGATCACTGCCGTCGGCCTTGGCAATCCAAACACCTACTTTTTCACTGGAAGCGTACCGCAAGAAAGCAAACTCGGCGCCGTCCGGAGAGTAACTGGATCCGAAGTCCATACCCCCCTGCATCGCGAGGTGCGGTGTTCCGCCGAGCACGGGCATCCGATAGAGAAACGTGTCACTGAAGTTGGGCCTCGCGGAGCGGACAAAATCAATGTAGTTGGCATCCGGCGTGAAGGTGAGACTATAGATCCAAACCTCATCAGGCGGCAGAATCTGCACATCACTGCCCGTAGCGACTTGACGCATGTTTAGGCTTTGTTTTTCCCCCTCACGCAAGACATAGGCCACATACCGCCCGTCGGGAGAAACCGCGACCTTGGCCGCATTCCCGCTCTGTGTCAGCCGGCTGATCTTCATAGCCTGGACGTTCCATTCACTCCTGCGTTCGTTCAGCCTAGACCAGTAAAGGCCTAATCCCGCGATCAGCGCCGCCAAGAAAATCAGCATCAGTGCCAAAAACCCCTTGTGGCGTCTTGCTTCCGCGAGTAGCACTGCTCGGCTGGGCGGTCGCACTTGCGTCGAAGAAACGGCTGCGGCGGAACTCGCGGAGGCGACCGCGCTCGCCAGGTGCGTGCTGCTGGAATCCGGATCCCGCTTCTGCCCCTTCAAGTCGGCGCGGATGTCGGCAGCGTGCTGATAAGGCAGCTCCGCATTGTCGGGCATAGTCGGGTCGGTATTGGGCAATTGATCGACCCGGGCGATGAAGCGGTAACCACGCCGTGGAACCGTCTCGATGTACGTCGGGTCTGTGGCGGAATCGCCGAGAGTCTCGCGCAGCCGGTTCACTACAGCGTTGAGCCCATGCTCGAAGTCGCCGAAGCTGTTCCCCGGCCGAAGCTTTCTTTGGAGCTCTTCTCGCGTTACCAGCCTTCCCGCATTCGAGGCTAGCATCAGCAACACGTCAATCGCCTGACCAGAGAGTTTCAGCCGCTGACCGTGCTTGCGCAGTTCGCTCGATTCGGTCGACAGCTCGAAAGGGCCGAAGTGCAATGAGCCGATCGTCTTCCGGGGCTCCGACATTGCCCCCCCATGCGGGCCACGAGTTTATCATCGTTCCCCGCCGAACATTCCCGCTCGTCCCTCTTCATCACCTGCTACCTCACCAATCTGTCAACAAGTTGCGCAATGATCCAGAAGTATCTGCTTTGGACTGTGCGAGCATTGAGATAGCACCAGGCACAGCCCAAGTTCGGTGGCACCGACGGGGTGACCACCATGAAACCGAGCTTGCTCATCGCAGTTCTCTTTGCCGCCTGCGCGGCACAAACACAAACCCTTCGCGTCGTCGCAGTCCATCTTGAAGGGACTGACCACACAACCAAGACTGTCCAGTTCTTCTGCACGCAGGACTACAACCGCGGTGAGTGCCTCCACCATGCACTGGAGCTGAAACGGGCCCTCATGACGTATCCGCTAGAGCGGCTCGGAGTGTGGTCTTTTGTTCTGGTGCCATCCTACAAGTGGAAGGATCTCGTACGCGCCCTCGGTGGATATACCTACAGTCCGGCCTTCACCATCTTCGACCAGCGTACGACGGTCATGGAGAGTAGCCTCTTTTCCGCAACGGCAACCCGTAGTGCCGAATTCCTGCACGTCTTTGGTGTGACAGGAGAAGCTTTGCTTAAGTTGGCTGTCAGCCATGAGTTGGGGCATTCCGTTTGCCACGATCAAGACGAGCGGAAGGCAGATGATTATGGTCGCGCACTGCGCGAGGGCAACATTCCCGATTGTGGCCGAACATCAAAGAGGCAAACTGACCATGACATGGCGAAGAATACTCCGTAGATTCCGTTCTGGCCTTGTACACCACACCTATTTCGCCACCGCCCAGCTTCTCGACGATGCGGTAGTGCGAGATAGTGTGGCCGATCATCAAATCGGGGTCTTGTTAGGCGCGCAGCATGTTACTACCTCAGTCATGGGCCTTCAGGGAATGAGAACCTGGCGTGTGATGTGTCCATTGCTCTCCCAGAAGGTCACTTTGCTGGCAAGGAACGGATCGTCCGGCGCCGGCTGCACGTTGCCGTCGGCGTCGAATGCCCTGGACGTCACCATGTGCTGGCCGGTGGCGGGTATTCCCCAGCCGAACGTCCAGAATCTCCACGCCAAGCCGCGCCTGTTCCGGTTGTGGGCCACCGGCCCGAAGAGCCTCGCCGGCAGCCACGGTCCGTTGTCGATGCGGACTTCCACTGCCGCGATCGGCTCACCCCAGGCGGCGCCAAGGACGACGTAGCGGTTGTCTCGACGTACGACTCTTGCTGGGGCTGACTTGAGGCGATCGTGCCTCACGGTGCTGAATGTCCAGAGCGGCTGGCCGTTGCGCTGCTCCTCACGGATAGTCACGTAGTCTCGCGCCATGAAGTTCCCCGCATGGCGCTGATTGCGCACCTCGATCCGCGTCAGCCATTTGACGTTGGCCACGCCATACCAACCCGGAGCGATCAGGCGGATCGGGAAACCGTTCTTTTCGGGAAGGGGCTCCCCGTTCATTTCGTAGCAAAGCAGGTTGCGCGGGTCGAGCGCATCGTCGAGCGACATGCTGCGGGCGAACTGCTCGGTGATCGTCAAATCCAGTCCGCCACCCGCGTCCGGTTCGACGGTGCCCGTCAGCCCACCCCTCATGATCCCCGAGTTGTCGCGGATTACCTGGGTTCCCCGATCGATCCCATAGAAGACGATCTCGACGGCCTCCTTGAGGAGACCCGCTTCCTCCAGTACTGGAGCGAGAGGTGTACCGGCCCAGCGGGCATTCCCGATAAAGCCAGTGGCAAAGGGCAGGCCATTATTGCCGGAGCACTCCAATGTGAAGTCGATTTCGCGGCGCG
>JBLNFC010000019.1:0-4920 GCA_050263355.1 Acidobacteriota bacterium | reverse complement strand
GATTTCCTGCCCTTCAATTTCGCTGCCTATGCGCGGCACATCCGAAAATTTGTTTCAGAGCTTCCGAAAAGCCATGACTCGAGTGAACTGGACCTGCAACAACTCTTAGCGGCAGTTGGCCGGTTCGAAGCGGCGGGAAAACGGCTGGACGCGTCTGTTACGCAGGCGCTTGCGACGGGAAATATTGACTCCAAGCAGGCTGAGGCCATCAACCGCGGCATGATGCAAGTTGAACGTAACTGGCTCAATCCGGACGGAATACCAGGCAGACCATGGTTCAAGCACATGCTTTACGGTGCCAGATATACCTATGCTCATCTGGAGTTGCCGGGTCTGACCGAGGCTATCGAGAAACAGGACTGGAAGACTGCTCGAGATCAGGCAACATTGATAACAAATGCCTTGGAGAAGAACGTGGCGTTATTGGATCAACTCAATTCGAAACTGGGGCAGCAGCGAAGTCAACGGTCGGGCGCAAATCAGTAGATCTTGACTCCTCCCACGACCCTGCTGATCGCGCCAGTGGGGCTGGGACAATCAGGCTTGAGTTTCCAGCGCAACGAAGAAAATAGCCCGAGCAGCTGTCCAAAGATTACGTCGATGGGAGCACGGTAGTCATCGTTGAGGGAAGCAGTGTTCGGAGACAGATAGTGTTCAGCAAGTCCGTCTACTCTGGTTTTTTGAGAACTAGCAACTACCACACGAGCGTCAACGAGTTTCTTTCGCCCGATTTCGTTTAGCAGGTCAAGCTCATATTTCTGTACGCGCTCGTCGCTCGACAGAAAGCAGACGAGAAGATCATCAGGTTTGAGCGCTGCCATGGGTCCGTGACGCAAGCCCAGGCTCGACTCCCAGAGGGTCTGAGTCTCTCCTGCGGTTAACTCCAGCAACTTAAGTGCGGACTCCCTCGCTACTCCCGCAAGGGGTCCGGAGCCCACAAAACAAACCTTGCGATAAGATTTGGTTGCCAGCAGTGCTGCGCAATCCGCCGCGGCAGGAAGAAAGTTCCGGGCTGCTTCTGTCATCCGATGCAACACCCGTCCGTACTCACCGCCGTCGAAAAGATGTGCAAGGCAATGCCCGACCACCACCATATTGGAGAACGAGCTCGTCATTGCAAGGCCGCGATCGTTCACTTCGTCGGGCAGACGAATACCAAGTGCTTGCTTCTCTCCTGCGATCCGTTTCAACATACGGCCGTTTTCGTTGCAAGACACGACGATCTGGTAAATATTCGGATGTTGCCGCAATGCCTTTTCCAGCACTGCTACGCCCTCGGGACTATCACCGGATCGGGAGAAGGAAATCCACAAGTACGTGCAATCCGAAACAAGATGTTGTTCCATGTGCGTCAGGAGGTCTGTACTAGGTACCGCCACTACTTCCGTCTGCCACATTTGCCGGAGCAACTGTTCCAGGCATCTGCCCACATAGTCGGAAGTTCCAGCACCGATCAGGAACACATTCGGCGATTTGTCCCGGGCAGCACCGACGTGTGCGGCACTCAGAAAATCGCGCACGGCTGGGCGCTGCCGCTGAAAGGACTCTAGAGTTGCCGTCCACGTCTCGGGCTGCTGCGCAATTTCGGCAGGCGTGTGGGTCAGGCCGAGTTCGGCCTTCTCTTCTTTTGTCATGCGCAACAGCTCTTGCAGAGCGTTCACTTCGATTCACTCCTCACACAAACATTCAAGCATACTGTTTCACGAGTGCCGGTACTTTCAACACGAACACACTCGCGACTCTCAGCAAGCCGCTCTACTGCGGCTCGTACCAGAACACCGCCCCCTTGGTGATGGGAGGAAGAGTGTAGGTAATTCGTCCGCCACTCGATGTTCCGGCCAGCTCCTTTGTTTCGCCCAGAAATGGAAGAAAGAATCCTCTGGCTTTTGGTACCGAATTGGCAACCACTCGCACCCCGGTTTGCGGAATCTGCACCGGGTTCTTGCCGCCGACTAAACCAGCGAAGTTGGCGAAGAAGATGTGAGTCTTTCCATCCACTTGCGCAATTGACGTTGCAATTTTTGGGGAGGCACCAATCTCGACGATCTGGTTGGTACCGATGCTATTGAGCAAAGCTTGTTGCATCTGGGGACTCGTGCTGTCGAAATCACGTCTCAAGCTGCTGCTGTATTCTTTTCCAGGGCAGTTGCGAAATCGCGTTACACCAGGGTTGTCGCCCAGTTGAGTAGCATCCTCTCCGGTCACTACTAATTTCTTTCCCGTCGCCAGGTACTGTTGCAGCGAATTGTGTTCGGCATCGCTTAAAACACGAACATCGGGCAGAATCAGAACTGGCCCTCGAAAAGATGCCAGCGTTCTCGGGGTAACGATCTGAGACTCGCGGTGCGCCTGCATCAGGAGAATCAGCACGCCTCGGTATGACGACAAGAACTCCTCAGCGCCGTAGTCGCGTGTCTTCGGCGAAAAATACACGCCCACTGGCTGGATCGGAACACGTGGCAAATAGAAGGTCTTTTCATGGCTTTGAATCCATGCAAAGATTTTCTTGCGTGTCGCCATGTCGTTCGATCCAGCCATGACATGTCCCGGAGCGTCCCAGAAATTCGCTCCATCCATGATCTGAGACATGGCAAGATTCATCATCGCTTCTTGGCGACTGACGGTCTTATCCCCATCCCACGAGTAGTTGAGGATCCAGGTTGCTTTGCCTTGCGCAAACGCGCGAAAAGAATGCATACCGACCTGATATTGAAACCAGTCAAGCGCTGTGCGTGAAGAGGCCATGTGATCCCCAGTACCAAATTCGTACTCGTGTGCGATAGCGTCGACTGCTCCGTATAGGCTGTAAACGTCAGAGCCTACCCGAACTGCTTCTTCCTCGATTCCGGGATAAATCTCTGGAATTGTCTTGATCTGGGGGTTCACAGACTTAGCATTCTGATCGATCTCCTTCAGAAAGTCTGTGATCGTTTCAATGCGGAAGTCCACCCAACGAAGGAAATTCTTATCCTTGAAGTCACCCGGTTGAAAGTCGGTTTTCGCATTCAGACCTGTCTGCTTCTTGAATGCAGCGACTGTGTACTCATCGAAGCTGGCCCAGCTATCCTCCCAGCCATCAAAATGAGTCATCCAGTAAGGAATGTCGATGTAGATGCCGTCAATGCCAGTGGCTGCGATCTGCCGTACGCGTTGCATGTAGATCTTGCGCCATTCCATCGCGTACGGGCTAATCCAAACATCCTCATCTCCTTTCGCGATCCAGAACGCAGCTCCTCCCCCAAACAGAGCAGGCTCGCCGCTCTTTTTTCGCTGCAACCAGTCAGGATGGTCTTTGGCCAGGCTGTGGGAGGATTTTTCAGCATTGGCCGTGATGCATTCCGTACCTGCAATGTAGACGAAAGCACGGTTGCCGTCTCTGTGCGCCTCCTGGGCAACCGCACGTATAGCATTCAGCTTTTCGGTGGGATCAAGGAAGCTCTCGTAACGTCCAGGAATATCGTTGTCTACCTCAATTCCGAAGACGTGACTTTCGCGGGCCTGCTGAACGATACGCGCAGCGTCAGCACCCTTCAGCCCATAAGCGCCGATTCGTACGTAATTGGTCCAGTTCTGCTCGACCGAGTTGCTGCCCTGTGCAGGACCCCACGCGGACAACCCAATTGCGCACAGCACGACAGAAATGGCCCGTTTCATTCGAATGCCCACGCCTTCCAAGCGCACTTAGACTGTCGCAGCGGCGCCTCAGAACTCAAAGCGAACTGCGACCTGCGTCCTGCGAGGTGTATTCGCCTGCGACACCACATTCCCGAACGAACTATCGCCATAAGACGAGAACGGGGTTGCGAAACGAACCGAATTGGTGAAGTTGAAGAATTCGGCACGAAGTTGCACCTTCATGCCTTCGCGAATAACGAAATCTTTGAAGAATCCCAAGTCGATGTTTTTGATCCCCTCGCCTCGAGCATTTGCCGAAAAGCGCGGAGCGTTACCCGGCACCTGGTCGCCCGGGTCAGCGAAGCAAGCTGGATTATAGAAGTTCGCATTCGGGTCGCTGGAGAAGGCTAGATCGTGCAGGCTGATGCCGCTCATGGGATTGCAAAGCAAGTTTGGCCGCTGTAAGCCATCTGCGATGCGTGAGTTCGCCATGCCAAACGGGATCGGCTGTCCCGATTGCAGGGTCAAATAAGCGTTGACTGACCAACCACCAACAAAAGCGTCCAGAACCCGGTTCATGTTCGAACCCAGGTGATGACCGCGCCCGAGGGGAAGGTCGTAGACGGTTGCGAGCACGAAGCGCTGCGGCGTATCGTTCGCTCCAATCGAGTGCTCTGCCCGCAGGTTGTTCATGTCTTGCGGAGTGCCCAAGCCCGAACCTTGAAAGTAGATCCAGTAATTGGCGCCGTAAGAGGAATAGTCTGTGGCCTTCGACACGGTGTAGTTTCCCTCAAAACTGAGGCCGTGACTTGGACGCTTCTGGAACCGGAAGAGTAAACCGTTGTACCAGGAGCTCGCGGTAAACAGCGGCAGGCCTTCGAAGGGCCCATCGAACTGCGGGTACGGCCGGAGCAGGTTGCCGAGCGGAATTGAATCAAAGTTGTACTGTGAATCGGGTTCGTTGAAGATTGCACTGGGACCGACGAATAGCGACTGGAATGGATTCGGAACCAGCGTTTCCTGGCAGGTCGTGTCGCAGGCGTTGCGGGCCGCCGTCGGGAGGATGTTGCGACTCCGGGTCGCCGTTCCCCAAGGCAGGTGCGTGCTGCGATTTGCCGAATAGTCTCCCGATATCACGATGCCGAACGGGAACAGGTGTTGTACTCCGAGATTCCACTGGTAGATCTCGGCGTTGTGGTCGGTTTCCGTACCAAGATCATTCTGGTTGGCAAACCCCCAGTTGGCCAGAGCCCCGTACGTCTTCCCCTGCACCTGCGGCAACTGTCCTGTCGGAAGATTGGGAAA
>JBLNFC010000018.1:0-3106 GCA_050263355.1 Acidobacteriota bacterium | reverse complement strand
CGAGTGGAGCAAGATCACCGCTGGCGCCGACACTGCCTTGAGAAGGAATGACCGGAGTGACGCCACGATTGAGCATTTCACAAAGTGTGTCGATGACCGTGGCGCGCACGCCCGAGAAGCCCTTGGAAAGGGAATTGGCGCGCAGCAGCATCATGGCTCGTGTTTCTGCGATCGAGAGGGGTTCTCCGACGCCCACGGCATGAGAGCGCAGGAGATTCACCTGCAATTCGCGGATTTGATCTCCGGCGATGCGGACGTCACTGAGCTTTCCCACGCCGGTGGTGATGGCGTACGAGACTTGGTTGTTCGTGACCAGCGTGTCAACCACCGCGCGTGCCCGGTCAACGGCAGCTCGCGCTTCGGCGTCGAGGAGCACGGGACGGTGTTCCACCGCGACTTCACGAACCGCCTCGAGAGTCAAATCGTTTCCGTTGATGTGTAGGGCCTTCAATGCGGTCTCAGTTCTCCGTTCGGGGTTGGCTACGCAACTTTTTTGACTCGCAGCTGGCGATCATGTTCCCTGAGTTCTGCCTCATCTCGATATCGCACCACGAAAAATCGTCAGATATTTTTCGGGGATCGTCGTGATCTTCATTTCAGCATCGGTGACGATGTGCGTGGTCTCCCCTTCGGCAAGCAGGGTACCATCACTTTCGCGGACGACTTCGTATGCGAAGTGCACCAGCGATTCTCGCGCGCTCTTCAAGCGTGTCCGAATGAGAATTTCGTCGTCGTAACGGGCAGGAGCCTTGTACCGGCAACGCGCGTCCACAACAGCGATGAAGCAGCCGTCTTGCCGCTCCATCTCGCGGTAGCTGAAGCCAAGTTCTCGAAGCAACTCCACTCTTCCCACCTCAAACCAGATGAAGTAGTTGGAATGGTAAACCACGCCCATCTGGTCGGTTTCCGCATAGCGCACGCGTATCCGGGCTTCCGAGATGACAGGATGGCCGTTATTTTGGGCGCGGCTCAAGGTGTGCTCCAGCGCGGCTTGCGTTTCTCGAGGAAGGATGCGATGCCTTCGCGGAAGTCAGGCGTATTCCGGATGGCGGCATTCTCGCGCACACCGGCTGCGGTCTGCTTATCAAGTTCGGACCTGGCATGGTCGCTCAGCAGGCGTTTGGTGAAGGCCAGCGACGTTGGGCTGTTCTGCATGAGTTGGGCGGCGAGTTCGCGTGCGCGGACCAAGAGCTTCTCAGGAGCGACTAATTCGGACACCAGCCCGAGTCGATGCGCTTCTTCGGCATCGAAAAGCCTGCCGGTCAACAGGAGGTCACGGGCGTGCTTTTCGCCAACCTGGCGTAGAAGGAATGTTGAGACGATCGCCGGCACAAATCCGATGCGAACCTCGGTATATCCGAATTTTGCGTCGGGCACTGCCAATGTGAAATCGCACAAAGTCGCGAGACCTGTTCCGCCGGCTATGGCCGCGCCATTCACGGCTGCGATGGTTGGCTTGGGGAAATCATAGACAGTGCGGAAGAGCCGGGCCATCGTCTCCGAATCTTCGCGATTTTGCTCGGCGGAGCGACCGGTCAGTTGACGAAGGTTCTCGAGATCCATGCCGGAACAGAAAGCCTTTCCGGTGCCGGTGATGATGAGGACCTGCGAGGGCGATTTATCGATCTCGGCAAGTCCGCGCAGGAGATCGTCGATCAGTTCGAAGCTGATGGCGTTGCGCTTGTCCGGCCGGTTGAGGGTCAGGGTGGCTATACCGGAGTCGTGATGAATTTGGATCGTGGAATAATTCATTCGTTTGTAAGAGCAGATTCCTCGCCGCTCTTGCCTCGCAAGCTCGGCTGCGAGCGGCTCGGAATGACAAAAAAAAGACGCTTTTCGGCACGGCTAAAGCCGTGCCCTCCCGTTACGACGCTTAAAGCGGTGCGCTCCCGCTCAGCACGGTCAAGCCATGCCCTCCGCTTAGCGCCGGACGTCCCGCAAAGCGTGCGCTCCTGCAAGGCCATGCGCTCTCGCCAAGCGGTGCGCCCTGCAAAGCCGTCGCCCCGCAAGCCGCGCGCTCCCGCTCACACGGTACGAATGACACTAGTCCGCTCCCGAGCTGTGCGCGTATTTTGCACCGATGCCTTGCGACGCTTTGAGAAGCGCATCGAGAGGTTTAAGTGCGGGCAGTTCAGCGCCTTTTGCGCGCAGAGCTTCAAGCACCTTTTCAGTGGCGATATTTCCTACCAGCGCATCTTGCGCAAAGGGGCATCCCCCCAAGCCAGCCAGCGCAGAATCAAAGCGCCGGCACCCCGCACCGTAAGCTGCCAAAATTTTTGCTGCCGCATCTTCAGGACGGCTGTGCAAGTGCACACCGATGTCGAGATAATCGTACTTGCTCATGACCGCCGAAACCAGATCCCCGATCTCCTGCGGCATTGCCAGCCCGACCGTGTCTGCTAACGAGATCATTTTGATTTCTTCGGACTCGAGCAGCCCGACGGCCTCGACGACTTCGTCAGCGCTCCAATCATCACCGTAGGGGTTGCCGAAAGCCATGGAGATGTAAACGACGACATCAAGACCAGCGTCGTCGGCCTTCTTCTTAATAGCTTCTAATTGATCGAAGGCCTCCTCGAGAGTCTGGTGCTGATTGTTGCGCAGGAATGTCGGGGAAATGGAATAAGGAAATCCCAACGTGTGCACTGAATTAGTATTGATGGCACGTTGCGCACCCTTTTCGTTAACGACAATCCCGATGATTTCGACGTCATCGGGCGGGTCCAGTTCCTTCAGCACATCCTCGGAATCGGCCATTTGCGGCACTGCGTTGGGCGAGACAAACGAGACCGCATCGATGTGCTTGAATCCCGCGTTGATGAGAGCCTTCAGGTAATTGGCTTTAATGTCAGTGGGAACCTGACCCTTCAGCCCTTGCCAGGCATCGCGCGGACACTCGATTAATTTTATAAATTCGGGCACATTTCACCACAGAGACACCGAGGCACGGAGAAAACTAGAGAACCTTCCGAACAATTCCTCCTTTGGCCAGTGCTGGTGTGAAGAACTCGATCAATTTTATGGATTTGGGCATATTTCACCACAGAGACACCGAGGCACGGAGGAAAACTAGAAAACCTTCCGAACAATTCCTCCTTTGGCCAGT
>JBLNFC010000017.1:0-3987 GCA_050263355.1 Acidobacteriota bacterium | reverse complement strand
CCACCAACTATTTATTCTGCGGAACAAATTGAAAATAGGAGACCCGAGCCAAGCTCCTAAGATGGTAATCAGTAATGACTCCATAGCCGAGAGAATTTTGTCGGAGTCCATTACGGCACCTCCATTGTGCGCCCACGCACCGTGACATTTTACTGTGCCGTCGCACACGCCGCCGCGCACCCATCCCACACCTGAAAATCAGGGTCGCTCCCACGTTCGCGTTCGAATAGCTCCTCGCGACCGACCCATTGCGAGTAACCCTGATTGCGAATCTTCACCCATTTGGCATGATCCGGAAGGTACGGATCGGACTTGCGCTTCGCTACGATTCCTTCGAGATCGTGTTCGCACGCCAGCCGGATCAGCCCCTTCCCCATCTCTGTCGATGTGGTCGCAGTAAAACAGACGTTCGCCTCGTTTCGGAATGACTGCGTGAAGCCGGAGTTTGCGGTCGATCAGCGGTAAATACCGAAGGCCTTCGCCATTCGGAACCTGCGGTTCTCCTCCTCGTCATCCAACTTCGCGTGCTCGTCCCAGAGGATGTCGAAAGCGTAAAAGAGCGGCTCGGCACGGCGGAACAAGAGGTCACGAAACTGCGGCTTGCCGTCAGGATTGAGGCAGAGGACTTCGCCGTCCAGCACGCAGCGGCGACCTTTCAGATCGCGAGCTAATCCTTCCGCAGAGTGCAGGAAAGCTCTTGAACGTGTTTCCGTTGCGCGAGACGAGGCGCACGCCGTCTTGATTGGAATAGAGCAACGCTCTAAAGCCATCCCACTTGACCTCGAAGAGCCAGCCGGAATGGGAGAACGGCGCACGGGCGCGGGTTAGCGACAAAGGCTGAAATCGGGGAAGGACACCGAAATTAGTATAGCCGCTTGCGCAGCATCACAGGTATGTGTGATTCAGATCACACTGATTCTCAGGGGTTCGCCACTATCGTCAGCGCGTGGACAGCAACTCCCCGGTCACGCCAAAGTTTTGCCCGATCTGTGGGCACGATTCCATAAAGCCTGCAACCAAACGTGGAGTGCTGAACCTCTATCGCTGCGGAGATGGACACTTTTCATTTTCGATGCCGAGCCGGAAGCTACAGAACAGGCTGAGAAGAAGTAGGTGAAGAAGCTCTACACAACAGCCTGAAGAGGTTCCTGATCCGCCGAGGGCGCTTTATTGGGAAGCGGGATTGTGGCAAAGACCGTTGTGCCTGCTACTTCTTCGTGCGTCCGAAGAAGAACTTTCTGGAAGTCTGCGTCTTCCTCGGTCGCACGCTGAAGGATGCCCAAGTGCGACGAAGCGACTGGGCTTCGAAATCGAAGGTGTATCACATCATTCACATCAAGCACCGCGATGAAGTCGAGGCACCCATTACGGACTGGCTGCGCGAAGCCTACGAACTGTCGGACGTGCTCGTGTCGAACGCCGTAAAGGTTTCGCGCCAAATCGAAGCACAAGCCGAAGTCGAGCCGGATGCCTTAATGAAGGCGGTGTGTAACTGAGGGGTCATTTTGCAGCGCATTCCAAAGGGGGGACGCCCGCGCAACGCGACACCGCCTGTCTATAACCGGGTGTTGCTGCTGCACGGCTCAAAACGCAATGAAGTGCTGAGTCTTGCGGAAATTGAGCAGTACGGACGTGAGAGCTTCGGCAACACCGACTACGTCAGCATTTACGGAATGCCGCCGAGAGAATGGTATGGGTGTGGAATACGTCTGCTCGGTCGCACCGCAGTGGAGTGTACTGGTGACGCCCTCGGTGATCGTATTGGTCGCGATGTTGCTTCAGTTGCCGCGCGTCTGCCGTCCAATCAATTTGTGGTAATCGACCCGTTCGCGGGTTCTTGCAACACACTCTTTTGGATTTTTCGGCACTTGCCGGATTCGGAGGGCATCGCGTTCGAGTCCGACCCGCAGGTGTTTGATCTCACTTATAGCAACCTCGCGGTTCTTGGTCAGAAGATCGAAGTTGTCCACGGCGACTATGCAATGCTGCTTGAGCGGTATTACTTCTCTGAGGATCGAGGCGTAGTCGTCTTCGTTGCTCCTCCGTGGGGCACCACGCTCGATGAATTGCAAGGTCTTGACCTCAATCGCACTACACCTCCGATCAGCGAGATTATTGAGCAATTTGGGCGGCGATTTTCCCATCACAAGATGCTTTTCGCGATACAAGTTTATGAGAAGGTCAGCGCCTCTTCATTAAATGGGATCAGAACCCGGCTCGACTCGACGGAACTGCGCATCTACGACATCAATGAGAGAGGTCGAAATCACGGGATTCTCTTAGGCTCTCAAGGGTGGAAACCGCCGCGCTGACCTGTGACTTATCGTCTAGACAGGAGGGCATCATGAATCGAGAACGAGCGCTGAAGATTGTTTTGGTGTTGGTGGGATTGATCTTCTTGATTGGTGTCTACCCGCTAATGATGTTTCTGTGGTCGAGCGGGTGGCGATGGCAGCCGAACCAGCCGGAATACGAGCAGATGATCCTTGGGGTCTATGCCACGCTGGGAATTTTCCTCTGCTCGCAGCACGTAATCCGTCAGAGAATCGCAGCCTCATCGCCTTCACGGCGTGGTCGAGCCTCGTTCACGCCGCTATCATGGCTGTTTAGGCATTTCAGCATGCGAACGAACGGGGACATCTGCTGGGCGACATACCTGCGCTTGTTATTGTCGGCGTTGCGCTGATCGCGCTCACGCCAGCAAAGCAATCAGCGTAGGGGGGCAGACGGTCATACACAAGATGTACCCAGCAGTTTCGGTAACACCTCTCCCGCTTTCCCCGAATGGCATTCGGTGAACGCGGATGCGTTCGCAGGCTCCTCCGCTCCCACGTAGATTGTTCGCGCACGACCACCGCACTCGCACCGGGGAAGCTCGGCTGGAGGGTCGTAAGTATTCGTGTCGCGGAACGGCGGTCGGCTGCATGTGTCGCACTTCCGCCAAAACGATGCGTCGTGGGCGCAACAACACTTGGCAGACGGATTTGTCGCAGGGAATAGTTGGGGCGATTGGGAAACAAAGGACGACTTCATTAAGGATCTGCAGAAAAAAAACAACAAGTGGAAAAGCGGCAACATTAGTGAACTGCAGGTCGCCACATTCGGTTCAAACACTGCGGTTTCACATTACATATTACCTATGACGCCGGACTCAGGGGGACGCATCGGGCGCGAACTGTAATCTGCAGCGACACCTGGATCAATGATTCGGGGACATGGAAAACAGCTGCGACCCACTGCTCCATGGCAAAGGGAAAGTAGCAGGCTCCGTCCGCGCGGAGCGGAATCGCTCGTTTTCTGCCCCTAAGGGCACCAAAGCAGCGGTGCCCTTATACCCGTGCGCGCAATTACAGTCCTGCCGTTCCAACGTTGCGGCATTCTGGATGTATGGTCGGCTACTCGGAAACCAACTGCAATCGTACTTGCGCGAGGGTTCGATAAGGGTTCGATAAGACTTCCAAAGCGTTCTTTTTACCTCCAATGGTTGCGATCCGTGCCTTTGGTTTCTGTTAGTTACGACTCGAGATACTTTCACGGCGGTAACACGGGTTCAAATCCCGTCGGGGACGCCAAGCCTTTCAGGAGCTTGCGAGGAATCGCCGAAATTTTCGTAGGCACAAAAAGGCACAACTCTAAGTGGCTTCCGGCGATCTTCTCAGCGGAATCGCCAGTGTTTCCGCTCGTTTGGTGCGTGTTTTCATAGGCACAAAAAGGCACAGCCGAGACTCGATTCGTTTCAGACCGCGATTGCACCCGATGACCGCAACAGCCTTATGACATCGCTCTGAGCTTTACGTTTGTGAAGCGTGACTGCCTGCGTATACGTATCGAGCGTGACCCTGCTCGAAGCATGACGGAGCAGTTCTTGGGTGACCTTTATATCCGTCCTGTTTTGTCTCAGCAGAGAAGAAGACGTGTGGCGGAAGGTATGCCAGCCGATTGCCTTCACAATCCCGACTTTCAAGGCAGCTGGCCGGATGAAAGTTC
>JBLNFC010000016.1:0-13150 GCA_050263355.1 Acidobacteriota bacterium | reverse complement strand
CGCACCAGCGGCATGTCGCTGGCAGGGCTGTACTACTACTTCAACTCCAAAGAACGGCTGCTTTATCAGATCCAGAAGCACACGTTCACGACCATCGTCGAGCGACTGCGCGAACGCCTAGAGCATGAACACGATTCCGAAAAGCGTGTTCGCCTGTTTATCCTCAATCATCTTGAATATTCGCTTGGCCACCCTAAGGCCATGAAGGTTCTCTCCCATGAGGACGAAGTACTGAAAGATGGCGCCGGTGCGGAGATCGCTGCCATAAAGCGTGAGTATTACCGGATTTGCCTCAATTTGCTGGAGCACTTCAAGCGTGCAAAACGGCTTGAGTTCAGCAGCAGAGTGGCCGTCATGAGCCTGTTTGGAATGATGAACTGGATTTATACCTGGTACAAGCCAAAGGTCGATCCCGACGCGCACGAGCTCGCACAGGAGATGGGTGATATTTTTCTGAAGGGCATCGGTGCACGAGATGCAGGCCGTTCCAGCAGGAACAAGTCCCGGGCGTCGACAGGCTTGCAGAAGCGTTAAGCATTGAAGCGTTAAGGATCAGGAGAGAGGTTCATGACACGCACCAGTACGATGGCAACGGGCGAGGTACCCAAGGCCCTGGTGAATTACCGCACGGATGCCGGAGTGGCAATCATCGAACTAAGCGATCCGCCTGCGAATGCCTACAGCTATGAAATGAACCGGCAGCTGGATGAATCCATTCTCGCCGCTCGAATGGACGACAGTGTCCACGTGATCGTGCTTACCGGGGCCGGAGATAAATTCTTCAGCGCCGGCGCGAACATTCGCATGCTGACGAGTGTGGATCCAACCTTCAAGTATTATTTTTGCCTGCACGCAAACGAAACGCTTCTGCGCCTGGAAAACACGCCCAAGCTGGTGATTGCTGCGATCAACGGACACTGCGTAGGCGGAGGCCTTGAAGTTGCGCTTGCAGCTGACATGCGCATCGCGCGCAGGGACGCAGGGAAAATTGGCCTTCCTGAAGTTAATCTCGGGGTATTACCGGGCACGGGTGGAACTCAGCGGCTCTCGCGGCTGATCGGCAAGAGTAAAGCAATTGAGCTGATGGTGACCGGCAGCACCTTCACCTTCGAACGAGGTAAGGATCTCGGCATTCTGAACGAGATCTTTGAACATGACAATTTCATGGCTGCGGTGATGGAGTATGCGCGCCAGTTCTGCCCTCCGAACAAGGCGTCCAAAGCGGTAGGACGGATAAAGCGGGCGGTTCAGTCTGGATGGGAGCTTCCTCTGGAATCCGGTCTGGCGTTGGAGCGCGAGAACCAGCAACTTCTGTTTGAGAGTGACGACGCTAAGGAAGGCTTCTCGGCGTACCTGGAGAAGCGTCCGGCGACATTCACGGCGAAGTGAGTCAGGCAACGAATGGCAGAGGCGATCAGCAAGTTAGCGGAACAGAACGGGAGCAAGGTGGGCTATACCATGGGCGAGCTCATGGTGGCGAGTGCGGCGCGCGAAATCCGCGACAGCGAAGTTGTGTTTGTGGGCATGCGCCTTCCATTGATTGCCTTTGTCGTTGCCAAGCGGACCCACGCTCCGAACGCAGTTGGACTATTTGAGAATGGTGTAATCCGCACCACTCCCGCTGCCGAGCTTATTTACACGATGGCCGATCCGCCCAACATACTGGGGGCCACGCAATGCCTGGACATGCTGAGCGTGATGAGCTTGCTGCAATCGGGACGCGTGCACCTGGGCTTTTTGGGAGCCGCCGAGGTCGACCGCTACGGAAATCTGAATTCGACACAGGTACGCGGACCGAAAGGTTTGATCCGATTGCCGGGTTCGGGCGGAGCGTGTGATATCGCGAGTCTGGCGCAGCGATTCGTCGTGTTGCTGGATCATGACAAGCAGCGCTTGCCGGAGCGTGTGTCTTACATTACGAGTCCGGGCAATGGTGAGGGCGGGAACTGGCGGCAAAGGGTTGGACTGCCCCGCGGGGGACCGTCTGCCGTTATTACAACGAAGGCGGTTCTGCGTTTCGATGCCAATGGCGAGGCTTACCTCGCATCGGTTCATCCGAGCGTGAGCGTAGACGATGTAGTGAACAACACGGGCTGGCAGCTGCGCGTTTCGGACGATTTGATGCAAACTCCCGAGCCGAGTGCGGCCGAACTGAACTCAATTCGGGAGTACGACAAACAAGGATTTTGGACCAGCTAGAACGGCCTCACAAGTTTATGGAACTCTTGACACAATTTTCGAAGATCTCGCTTCAGCTGAGTGGACGCGTGGCTCGCCTGCGGCTGAATCATCCACCGTTGAACGTGATTGACATCCCGATGATGGAGGAGCTGGCACAAGCAATCTCGCAGGTTGAAGCGAGCGAAGACGTGGCGGCTTTAGTGATCTCGGGCTCCGAAACGGCTTTCTCGGCGGGTGTAGATGTTGGCGCACACCGGCCAGACAGCGTGCAAGAAATGCTGATCAAGTTCCACGGCGTCATCCGCGGGCTGCTAAAGATGAGGAAGGTTACAGTGGCGGCGGTGCAGGGTCATTGCCTGGGAGGAGGAGCCGAGTTGGCGATGGTGTGCGATTTTGTTTATACGACCGACTCCGCGCAATGGGGGTTTCCCGAGATCAAATTAGGTTTCTATCCCCCGGTGGCGTGCGCAGGACTGGCGGCATTGGTGGGAGTGAAGCGAGCCGCTGACCTGATTCTCAGTGGACGCAGCATTAGCGGCTCGGAAGCAGCCCAGGTCGGATTAGCCACTGGCGTGCGGCCTGAGTCGCAGCTTGAGTCGTCGGCTGAGGATTGCGCTCAAGGTCTGGTTAAGCTCAGTCCGGCTGCCCTTGCCATCACAAAGAAGGCGTTCTATGCGTGGGACGCCATGCACTTCGACAAAGGCTTGGCCAAGGCGGAGAATATCTGCTTTGAGGAGTTGATGCGCACCGAGGATGCGGTGGAAGGCGTCAATGCATTCCTCGAGAAACGGGAGCCTCAGTGGAAGGGCAAGTAACGGCGCAGAAGTCCAGGGAGAGGTCAGCGCATCTGATGTGTGGATCGAAGACCTGGACGATCGTGGCATTTTTATCGTGTGCGTACTTTACGAAAATTGCGGTGGGCAGGCTGTCGTTGAGCACTCTGGGCTGGTCGCACGATAACGTCGATATTGCGACCCACATGGTATGGGTGATTTTCCTGGTAGGACTTCTGACCGAGACACGTTGCTGGAAGGAATCGGTCTTTTTTGCATTGGTTCTGGTCAATTTCGCGATGGCCTCTGTGATGGGAATATGGAAGGCGGCCCCCGACAGCATCGTCATGAAATCACGCGAAGTCTCTGCCGCGATCTGGGCATTGGCCGCGCTGGTCAGCCTGGTGCTTGTTTTCATGCCGGGTGAGCGGGGCTCCACAAGGAAAGCGGGGCAAGCCTGATGCCGACGGTGATTTCGATGCAACAGGCAATTGCGGAGCTTGTGCCAAATGGCGCAAGTGTTGCCCTCGGTCTGCAGTTGGAACAGATGATTCCATTCGCTGCCGGTCACGAGATTGTCCGGCAGAAGAAGCGCGATCTAACTTTGATCGGACCTATTTCAGACATCCTGTTCGATCAACTGATCGGTGCGGGATGCGTGAAAGAGGTAATCGCTGCCTGGGTGGGAAACGTGATGATGGGCTCAGCCTACAACTTTCGCCAAGCCGTAGAGCACGAGGGTCTCAAGGTCACGAATCTTACCAACTTCACCGTGGCGTTGGCTCTGCAGGCAGGGGCGATGGGAGTTCCTTTCCTGCCTACGCTCAGCGGGTTGGGCAGCGATGTGCCGCGCGACAACGAATACTTCGCGCGCATAGAGTCTCCATTTGGCGATGAGAGAACGGGGTCGTCTGCCGTGCGAGGGAACGGCGATCAGAACCTTGACGACAAGACGAATGGTCTCTGGGCGATCAGAGCGCTTAAGCCCGACGTAACCATCGTCCATGTCCAGCGCGCCGATCGCGAGGGCAATGCTCATTGCTGGGGAAATTTTGGAGTGATGATCGAGGGGGTCCGCGCAGCAAAACGGGTGATCGTGATAGCGGAGGAGATTGTTGCGGTGGATGTGATTGCCAGTGATCCGAACCGCACGATGATTCCGGGCTTCATGGTTAACGCCGTCGTGGAATGTCCCTTTGGCGCTCACCCTTCGCCCGTACAGGGATATTACAAGCGGGACGATGCTTTCTTTCGTCAGTATCACGAGCAAACGAAGACGAAAGCTGATAGCGAAGCGTGGCTCAATCGCTGGGTATACGGAGTGTCCGATCGGCGGGCGTATGTCAACCAGCTAGGCGGATGCCGTGTCGAGGAGCTAGGGGTTAAGCAGCATGCTTATGCGGCCGCGACGGATTACGGCTATTGATTTAAGAGACGACATGGATTTTCAAATAACGGCAGAAGACGTGAAAGAGGCGCTCGACCGAGGCGAAAAGCTGACACTGGTGGATGTCCGGGAACCGTGGGAGTTCGAACTCTCGCATCTGGAGGGCGCCAAGCTGATCCCCATGGGCGATGTTCCATCACGGGCGCATCAGGAACTCGATCCCGAGGAGCACATTGTTGTCTTCTGTCATCACGGCGTGCGGTCACTGAATGTGACGAACTGGCTGAGGGAACAAGGGTTCGAAAAAGCTCAGTCCATGAGCGGGGGAATCGATCGCTGGGCGAAGGTTGTCGACAACGCGATTCCCGTCTACTGAAACTTCGATCAATACATGAAGAAAGAGCTCATAGAACTTAAAGTAAATGGACGGCGGCAGGAGCTAGCCATCGAGCCTAGTAAATTGCTTCTGGATGTACTGCGCGAAGATCTGGAACTCACCGGCTCCAAGCGCGGCTGCGATGATTCTTCGTGTGGCGCGTGCACAGTGCTTGTGGATGGGGTGTCCATGCTCTCCTGTACGCTGCTGGCCGCCAGTTGCGAGGAGCAGGAGATCACCACGGTCGAAGGTGTGAGCGAGCATGGCAGCCTGGCAGCGATTCAGAAAGCGTATGGCGATTGGGGAGGGGCACAGTGCGGCTACTGTACTCCTGGATTCATTATGACGGTGAAGAGCCTGCTTTCGAGCAACCCGAATCCGACCGAGGGGGAAGTCCGTCATGCATTGAGCGGGAACCTGTGCCGATGCACCGGATACAACCAGATGTATGAGGCAATCAAAGCTGCGATCGACGCTGAGCAGAAGGGAATGGCTACTACGAAGAGTTGATGATTGAAAGATGACTGACTTCTCCATAATCGGCAAACCCGTGGCCATGGTCGATGCGGCAGGAAAGACCACTGGAGCGGGCAAATACACCGACGATCTCAGTGTGCCCGGCATGCTGGTCGGTAAGATCCTGCATTCGCCTTATCCACACGCCCGCATCACGCGCATTGACAGCTCACGCGCCGAAGCGCTCGAGGGCGTGATCGCAATTGCTACCGGCAAGGATGCTCCAAAAACCTATGGAATCCTTCCTGTCGGTCACGACGAAACCGCCCTCGCGCTCGACAAGGTACGTTACATAGGCGACAACGTTGCGTGCGTCGCCGCGGTCGACGAAGGGACGGCGGATCGCGCACTCCGCCTGATTGATGTCGAGTATGAAGTTCTGCCGGCGTACTTCGATCCTGAAGAATCGATGAAGGCGGAAACCCACCTGATCCACGATGGCAAACCGCATAACCTGGAAAAGGACTACCACCATGTTTTTGGTGATCCGGAGAAGGCTCTAGCCGATGCGGACTACGTGGCGGAGGGGCGTTTTATTGCGAACGAGGTGACGCATGCGGCCATGGAACCGCACTCAACGCTGGCCTCGTTCGAGATCGACCCGCACACCGGAAAGCCAGGACGCCTGACCGTGTGGTCGTCTACGCAGGTGCCGTATTACCTCCAGCATAAGCTCTCGCTCGTGCTGGAAATACCGATGTCGCAGATCCGGGTTATCAAACCGCTGGTGGGGGGCGGCTTTGGGGGGAAGAGCGAAGTCATCCCGCTTGAGATCATCGCAGCGGTTACCGCGCGAAAGGCGAAAGCACCGGTCAAGATCACCTACACACGAGAAGAGGTTTTCTGGGCTCATCGCGGACGTCCGCGCACGCTGATCGACATGAAGACCGGGGTCATGAAGGATGGCCGGATCACGGCGGTCAAAGCGCGGGTGGTGCAGGATGGGGGCGCCTACTGCTCATACGGAGTCGTGACCATCTTGTACTCCGGCGCATTACTCGGGGCACTCTACGATATTCCCAACATTCAGTACGACGGCTATCGCGCCCTCACCAACAAGCCCGCCTGCGGAGCCATGCGCGGACATGGCACTGTGAACGTGCGCTTCGCCTTCGAATCGCAACTGGACGAACTCAGCACGAAACTTGGGATGGACCCGGCCGAGATTCGACGTCGCAATCTGCTCAAGCCGCCCTGCATCACGATTAACGGACTTCGTGTACAGAGTTATGGTCTACCGGAATGCATTGACCAGGTGGTCAAGCGCTCAGGATGGGACGAGCGCAAAGGCAAGCTGGGCAGGGGAAAGGGGCTGGGAATTGCCTGCAGCCATTACGTAAGCGGAGCGGCGAACTCGATTATACGATCGGACATGCCACATTCGACGGTGAACATCAAGATCGATCGCGACGGCGGTGTAGTCGTTTACACCGGAGCTTCCGAGATTGGCCAGGGCTCCGACACCATGACTGCGCAGATTGCCGCCGAAGTGCTCGGCTGCTCGTTGGGCCGCGTAAGAGTAATTGCCGCTGACACCGATCTCACGCCTATCGATATCGGCTCCTACTCCAGCCGCGTGACCTTCATGGCTGGAAACGCTACGCTGCGTGCAGCTGAGGAAGTCCGGAAGCAAATTGCATTGGCAGCGGCGCGCAAGATGAATTGTGCGCCGGAGGATTTGGTTTTTCGTGAAGATGCCGTTTACAAGAAGGAGCACGGCGCTGAAGTCGCGCACAGTACGAAGGATTCGGGCGCTTCGGTGAGCGGACGCGTGGAAGGTCAAATCCTTCGCGGATCACTTCAGCAGAAGCGTAAAGAAGAAGGGCCGAAAGACTGGATGACCTTTGAAGAGGCGGTTGTCGCGGCCATTGACTTCCACGGCGCGCTCACCGGAACCGGTTCTTACGCTCCTCCTGCGGAAGCGCGCGGCGGCAAACACAAAGGGGGAGGTGTCGGTCCGTCGCCGGCTTATTCCTATTCCGCCCAAGTGGCGGAGGTCACCGTCGACGAGGACACCGGTGAAGTGACGGTCCTCAAAGTCTGGGCTGCTCACGACTGCGGCCGTGCGCTGAATCCCGTGTCGGTTGAAGGGCAGATTATCGGCTCGGTATGGATGGGGCTTGGACAGGCGTTGCAGGAGGAGATGATCTGGAAAGACGGCCTGCTCATGAATCCCGGCCTTCTCGAATACCGCAGCCCCTCAGCAGTCGAGTCGCCCGACGTGGAACCCGTCATTGTTGAAAGCGTCGATCCCGAGGGGCCGTTTGGCGCTAAAGAGTGCAGCGAGGGTTCCCTGGCGGCAACCATTCCAGCCATCAGCAACGCGATCTACGACGCCGTAAGTATCCGCCTGCACGAATCTCCCTTCACTCCCGAGCGAGTTCTGGCGGCTCTACGCGCGAAACGAAATGCCAAAGCCATCAACATGACGGAAGGCGTCGACCCCACCGCGCCGACTCGTTTTCGTGAGCATGGCGGTTCGCTGTGGTTTCGAGGCAAAGGTCCCGAACGGCATCCGCTCGACCCGTCGCGGCGAGAGGTGGTTACTGAGTCTGGCGGTGACGATTGAGTCTCCCGCAGTTCAAGCTGCTGCGACCGCGAACCCTCGAAGAAGCGGTCGATTGTCTTGCGAAATATCCCAAGGATCTGCGCGTTGTCGCCGGGGGAACCGATCTGATTCCATCGATGCGCCAGGGACTGTTCGAACCGCAGTATGTGCTCGACATCCGCCATATCCCAGCTTTAAAGGGTATTCAGCAGAGGGATGCGGAGGTCGAGATCGGAGCATTGAGCACGCTTGCGGCGATCGAACATTCTGAATTTCTGCGGAGACAGTACCCCGTGCTGACCGAGGCTGCCGCAACCGTTGCCTCGCCGGTGCTGCGCAATATGGGAACGATTGGCGGTAACATCTGCCTTGATACCCGTTGTCTTTGGTATAACCAGTCGCTAACCTGGCGTCAGTCTTGCGGCTTTTGTATCAAGAAGGATGGTGATCTCTGCCATGTAGCTCCGGGTGGGAAGAAGTGCTGGGCGGCGTTCTCGGGAGATACTCCTCCGGCTCTGCTTTGCCTCAATGCGGAGATCGAGATCGTAAGCGCCGCAGGCCGGCGTCGCATGTCCCTACACGACTTCTACACCGGAGAGGGAGACAGCTATCGAAAGCTGCAGGCCAACGAGTTGCTTACCAGGGTGTTCCTGCCCAACTCGTCGGCAAATTTTCACGGCGTTTATCGCAAGCTGCGGATTCGCGGCTCGATCGACTATCCATTAGCAGGAGTTGCCATTGCTCTGCAGCGCTCCAATGGGCACGTCTCCGATGCCCGGGTGGCTATCACGGCTGTGAACCCAGCGCCGATGATGGTTAAAGGAGCAAGCCAGGCGCTCGAAGGAAAGCTTGTGGACGAAGCGCTGGCGGAGAGCATAGGCGAGCTGGCGGCGCGAACCGCAAAACCGCTTACCACTTCTGCGCTAACGCCGGAATATCGCCGCGAGATGATTCGCGTGTTCACGAAGCGCGCAGTCCTGGCGGCTGCGCAGAACCATTTTCCAGGAGGAATGCATGTTGATGCGACTTAAGCTGGCAATGGCTGTGTTGATCCTAGTGCCCGTAGCCATGGCACAAGCAAACGCTAAAAAGAGTTCCGATGCCGAAAACAGAATTCGTGCTTTGGATTCGGAATGGTCCCAGGCAGCGCAGTCCAAGGACGTGGACAAGATGGTCTCCTACTACAGCGATGATGCATCGGCTTTTCCTTTCAATGCACCGATCGCAACCGGGAAGGAGCAGATTCGTCAGCTGTGGTCGGCTCTTATGGCTAAGCCCGGGTTCTCGCTCAGCTTTGCTCCCACGAAAATAGATGTTGCCAAGTCAAATGACCTCGCTTACGAGGCCGGGACGTTCGAGTTGAAGATGAATGATGCACAAAACAATCCAACCACCACAAATGGAAAGTATGTTGTGTGTTGGAAAAAGTCAGCGAAAGGCGAGTGGAAGGTCCAGCTCGATATCTTCAACACGGATAAGTAGAACGCCGGTAGTTCAGCTTGCTTCAGTTCCGCTGGTTTCGAGTCAGATGCTACCGTGCTTTTCGAATGGCTCTGAACGCAGGGGGCGTGTGTCGCACCAGGTCTCGCTTTGATTCCCGAGCACATAGATGTCTTTGATATTCCCATCGCCTCACGGCGTTTGCGCATCTCAGTTAACTTTGGAAATGAGATCAGAGAAAGCACGCAAACTTGGGGCGACGTTCCTGGTCGCACTGCTGGCACTGCTCACGCCTCGCTCGCTGATGGGGTACGGAGTGCTTTCGCATGAGGAATTGATCGACATTTCCTGGGTGTCCGATATTCGCCCAGCACTGCTGAAGCATTATCCCGATGCTACAGCAGAGCAAATCAAAGAGGCGCACGCATATGCGTATGGCGGTTCCGTAGTTCAAGACCTGGGCTACTACCCATTCGGCAGCCACGATTTCACGAATTTGCTCCATTACGTTCGCTCGGGTGCGTTCGTGGCCTGGATGCTACGCGATGCGCGTAATGTCAACGAATATGCTTTCGCTTTAGGCGCGCTCAGCCACTATGCGGCCGATACCTGGGGACATCCTGCAGTCAACGGGGGCGTGGCTATCGAGTATCCGAAGCTGCGAAGGAAGTTCGGAAAGGAAGTCACGTATGAGGACAATCCGGAGGCGCACCTAAAAACCGAATTCAGCTTCGACGTGGTACAGGTTGCCAAGCGCAGGTACATTTCCAAAGAGTTTCATGACTTCATAGGCTTCCAGGTCTCAGAAGAGCTGCTGGAGCGGGCATTCGCAGATACCTATGGCATCACTGTGGACTCACTGCTTCATTGGGACGACTTGACGATCGAGAGCTATCGATTCTCGGTCAGCCGCGTGATTCCGGAGATGACGCAGGTTGCGCTCGCAAGTCGCGAACACCACATCAAGGAAAAAGACAGCAAGGCGAAGAAGCAATTTCTTTATCACCTTTCGCGGGCAGATTACGAAAAGGAGTTTGGAGCGAAGTATCGCAAGCCGGGCATATTCGCCCGGTTCCTTGCTTTCCTCTTGCGCTTGATTCCCAGATTTGGGCCATTCAAAGCGCTTGATTACAAAGATCCGACACCTGTAACACAAGATATGTACTTCAACAGCATGAACCAGGTCGTGGCCCAGTATCACCGACTGGTTCAGCAGGCCGAAGCGGGCGTGTTGTCGTTCCCTGACCGAAATCTCGACACTGGCCGGCCGACCGCAGCCGGGGAGTATTACCTGGCAGACGAGTCTTACGCGCGATTAGTCCGAAAATTACGCGAGGAGAATTTCGCGAATGTCAGTCCCGACCTGAGGCAGGGCATACTTAATTTTTTTGCGAGCGGACCGGCGGATCGGGGTGTGAAGAAGAAAGACTGGAAAGAAACGCAGAAGGCGCTGGTTTCGTTGAAAAGCGATTACAAGCGACCGGCTGCAGACCAGCAACACGGAGAACCGTCAGGTGCGCCAATCGATACTCAGCCAGACGAGAACCCGAAGTAGGACACTGAGCGGCGAGACGGAGCGCGAGCACACAACTCCCTTGGCTCCAGGCCGCAAGGCCTCTGGCTAGATGGACGCTAGGGTCGCCCTCTCCTGGAAGGGGAGGGTTCGCCCTGCTCCCAAGGCCAGAGAAGATAGACGAGGACGAGCAGCAAGCCGATAGCTACGTAGAATTGTATTAAGAAGTCCAGCACAATCTGCCTATATAAATCCAAGATCATCCTAAAGGGCGGCAGAAGCATCTCACATCCGGAGTTCCCGTCAAATCAATCCGGATAATCCTGTACTGCCGGTTAGAGACTCGGAACGCGGTAACTTGCGGGGAACGCTATAGCCAAGGCCGGGAGAGATCGGGTTACGGAGCTTTTGTTCCTAGAAGCAGGTTGTGATCACCTGAGTCTGACCGCTTACTACACGATTAAATAGCGACACATTGTCCGGTGCCGCATAGGTGCCATCAGCCTGGAGCTTCTGATGTTGCCATTTCACGAGCCCGTAAGGCTTGGCAACGTGGAATTCTTCTTTGTCCTTGCAATTTGAATACGTGGAATCACAGGCATAGCGGTAGCTGATGACAAGGGTCTTAAGATTGGCTGGAAGCTCTCCGCCTAAGGACTCGGTGTAGGGTCCCCAGACCTGATTGATCACGCGGCTGAGAGTCTTGGTAGTGAAGGTGTTGCAATCCGTGTGGATTTCGTAGCTCGAGTCGCTGACCTTAATGGTGGAGCCGGGGTATCCGCCCTGAGCCAAACGCGGCACCAGCGGCATATTGAAATACCCCAGAGTGGGACTATTGAAGACCTTGTAGGTATTGGTATTGTGCCAATCGAGTTCCGTCACCCACAGGTAGATGTAGTTGTTGTCGTAGAGCTGTATGTCCCAGGGGAAGCCCTGGCCGGTTTTTGTCCAGTAGTAGCGGTCAGAGAGGACGCTGGTGTAGATGGGGTTGGCCGTGCCAGACATGTGATGGGCGGCGCTGAGACTGGGGTCCATGGTCATCCATTGCAGCATGTCGTACGTAGTCGACGGGGTCGGCGCAAGAGTGGGCGGCGGAGCTGGCGCCGGGGGAGGCGGCGCGGAAGTGGGGCTTGGTGTTGGGCTGGGCGTTGGAGTTGGGGAAGGGCTTGACGGAATAGGTTGGCTAGTTACCAGATCATTGCTGGCCGAAGGGGCGCCGGGCAACGCTGGATTGCCGCATCCGATCATGGCGAAAAGGCAAACCGCGAGGAGGAGATACTTCATGGCTGCGCACATCCCTGACCTAAGCTGGGTGGTAGTCGCGCCTAATCTGGCTGGCGCCAGTTCACACGTTGGTGACTACTGAACCCGCGAAGCGCGTCTAGCCTGAAGTTAGCTTCGAGACAGAGGGGCGCAAAGATTACGGAAGACGGTGACCTTAACCGAATCAATGGGCTGAACGTCCGGGATTATTGAGACGATAGAGAGACCTGGTTGATTTGGCACAGGGACGCGAATGATGTCAGCACCTGCGGTGGGGCGTTTGCCTCTGTGGTTCTGCCCTTAACGGGTGGGCAGAAATCGAGTTCATTACGTATAATTAAGGCTTGCCTAAATATTCCATCGTCGTCCCCCTGCACAACGAGCAGGAGAATGTCACCGATCTCTATGACCGTCTGAAGGCCGTTATGGAAGTAAATGGTGAGAGCTTTGAGATTGTGCTGGTTGACGACGGCTCGCGTGACCGCACCTTCTATCTGCTGGGCGAAATTGCAGCTGTGGATAGCCGGGTCACGGTGGTCAAGCTGCGGCGGAATTTTGGCCAGACCTCTGCGCTGGCGGCCGGGTTCGATCATGCTCGCGGCGAGTACATCATTGCCATGGATGGCGATCTGCAGCACGATCCGGCTGACATTCCGATCTTTATTGAAAAGGTGGGCGAGGGTTACGACATCGTCAGCGGCTGGCGCAAGCAGCGGATTGATAATTTCTGGATGCGGCGAATCCCATCGCGCTGTGCGAACTGGCTGATGGGTAAGCTAAGTGGCGTGGATATTCACGACTTCGGTACCACGTTCAAAGCTTACCGTCGCGAGATCCTTGAGCAAGTCCCCCTGTATGGCGAATTGCATAGATTCATTCCGGCGCTTGCCTCGTGGCATGGCGCTTCAATCTGCGAAGTGCCGATCCGCAATATCAATCGGGAACGGGGCGTATCGCATTACGGAATCTCGCGGACCTTCCGCGTATTTTTCGACTTGATCACAATTCGCTTTCTGTTGAAATACCTTTCGCGGCCGCTGCATTTTTTTGGCACGGTTGGCATGGTGAGCATCGTCAGCGGTTGTGGCGTGGCGTTCTGGCTGGCGCTGGAGAAGGTGCTGCACCAGGCGGATGTCATGACCAAGCACGGGCC
>JBLNFC010000015.1:0-4279 GCA_050263355.1 Acidobacteriota bacterium | reverse complement strand
GTGAAAGCATTTTGTTGTTGAGGACAAAAAATGAAGTGAGCAATTCAGATCAGTCTTGATTGGGGATCTGAGCGATCATAAGTAAAGGACATGGGCAATTCTTCCATCTCCTTCAGGTCCTCTGAACTAAGTCAGCCCATCTGAGTGTTCTCCTCTTAGTTCCGTAACTCTTAATTTAGGAGCAATTCATGAGAAAAGCAGTATCAGTGCTGTTGGTGAGCCTTATGGGCCTGGTTGGAAGCTATGCCTGGGCCGGCTCGGCCCGGGAAGATTCCCTCGAGCGCCTGAAACTTTCCACGGACGTCCTGAAAGCGATCATGGCAGCCCCGGACAACGGCATCCCGGAAGAAGTGCTGGACGGCGCCAAATGTCTTATCGTAGTTCCCGATCTGATCAAGGGTGGCTTCATTTTTGGCGGTAAACATGGGCGAGGAGTGGCGACTTGCCGCACGTCGAATGCCTGGAGTGCGCCGGCGTTCGTTTCCGTTAGCGGCGGAAGCTGGGGTTTGCAGATCGGCGTGGAAGGTGTGGACCTCGTAATGTTGGTTATGAACGAACAGGGCCTGCAACATTTGCTCTCCAGCAAGTTTCAGCTGAGCGGCGAGGGTTCGGCCGCGGCGGGTCCGGTTGGCCGTCATGCTTCTGCGGGAACCGACTGGAAACTAAACACGCAGATGCTGACCTACTCGCGTTCGAGAGGCGCATTTGCTGGCTTGACGCTAGAGGGTGCAGTCGTGCGGCAGGACGATGACTCCACTCGCGCCGTGTACGGCAAGAACGTTCCGTTTCGAGCAGTTCTCTCGGGCAAAAAAGCCACTCCCGAAGTTGCAGCCGAATTCATGAAGGCAGTGTCCGATGCAAGCCGGCAGGCGCACGTAGCGGAAGCTAAACAGGAAGCAAAGAAGTAGCGGCTCCTGCTACCCAGATGGATTGTGACTGACCGAGACCCTGTAGGGGTTTCGGTCAGGTCTAACTCAACTGCCTTAATGGATTGCCATTTCGATGTGATTTGTGTTTAGCAGCAGGTAGTTCTCCCATTTCATGGCCCTCACCCCAGACCTGCACGTATTGCACGTTCCGTACCGTCCCCGGCCCATTGGGCCGTCTCGTAATATACCGTTGCTTCCAATGAATACTTCTTCAACACCTCATTTAGATCTTTGACGCGTCCACACTCTTCAATTGCCATTTGTTCCTCGACTTGCTGTGACGGACGGGCGATAGTTTGCCCACACGCCGACGCACATCAGGCGCCGCGTCTCAGCCATGGTATGCGGATCGCACCCATGTTATTAGCGCATCAACGGCCGGACGCGCACAACGTTCGGCGCGTGGCAGGGAGTGCTGGAGTCCACAGTCGCTTCTCGCATCGGACTACCAACGCGAACGTGGGTTGCGCCTGCTCCCCTGGCGTTCGAGCACGAAGAAAGGCCGAACCCCTAAGGGTTCGGCAAGAGGGTGAGTCTAAGTAGAGGAACGCAGTCGTGAGGGTCTGAACGTCGATCATCCGACACTAACCCATGACTGCGTTTCGTGTTTCAACTAGAGAGACGGTAATCGTTAACGGCATCAACAACTGTTCACTTTTGCACATTTCTAGAAATAAACGTGAGTAATAATGTCACGATTAGTGACGAGGTAGTTCTATATGACTGTGCCCGAACGACCTGCTGCGCATAGAGTCCTCCTGGTGGATGACGATGATGCCGTTCGCTCCATGATGAATTTGACACTTGAAAGCAAGGGGTTTGACGTGGTGGCCGCCGCCAGCGTGACAGAAGCTTTGCGACGTATCAGTACCGAGACATTCGACGTCCTCATCACTGACCTGCACATGCCAAATCCCGGCGATGGTTTTACCGTGATTACCGCGATGCGCCACTCCCAACCGGATGCACTTACACTGCTCGTCAGCGGCTATCCCGACGTGCAGAGCGCCATGGCCGCTATCCTTCTGGAAGCTGACGAAATTATCGCGAAACCATTCGACGTTGCGAAACTTGCGGAGCTAGTCCGGGAGAAAATGCTTGGTCGCCGACGTGCAGCCCGCGTGGGTAAAGAGAGAGTGGGCGCGATCCTGCAGCGCTGCGTTATCAGCATCGTCGCAGGATGGTTAGTGCGTGCTAAAGATAATGATGAACTGAGCCGTCTTCCGCTCAGCGACGAGGACCGTACGGGGCACCTTCCCAAGCTGGTTGAAGACCTAGCCGTCCGCCTGAGGCAAGCCAACTCTATTACTGAGGAGAACGGTGCCAGTAATTCCCCGTCTGCCGCAGCCCACGGCGCGCTGCGATATGTGCAGGGTTACACACCGTCGATGCTGGTGCACGAATCACGAATACTCCAAGTAACGATATTTGAGACGCTGCAGAACAATCTAAACCATTTGGATTTCAGTTTACTGCTACCAGACGTTATGACAATCGCCGACGAAGTGGATTCCCAGTTGACGCAATCGATGGAGAGCTACATGAAACTCATGCGCAACTCGGCGGCCGCATAAAAGGCCGTAATGGCACCGCACCAGCCTGAAAATGAATGGTGCCAAGTCTGTTCCACTTTGTGCTCTCAGATGGATATCGAAATCCCACCCCTTGAACGCGCATTCTGATTCCACCAAACGCGAGCCGGGAATGGAGAGGCCCGCGCTGGTGAGAGTTCATGTATCCGTGCTCTAGTGCAAGCCGCCCGTCGTCGCATTCACTGGTTGGCCTATCGCCTCGCCGGATACGAGAAGTTCGACTCTCCGGTTCTGCTGGCGACCGGCAGAGTTGTTGTTGGAGGCCACGGGCGAGCTATTGCCGAAGCCTTTTGTGGTAACCGAGTTCGTCGCTACGCCTTGCTGTACCAGGTAATCACGCACTGTGGTGGCGCGATTTTCAGAAAGCTTTTGATTCATTGCATCGCCGCCCACATTGTCCGTGTAGCCGCCGACTTCAATGTTGAGTCCGGGGTAAGCAAGCAGAATCCCTGCAACTTTAGCCAGCTTCTCCCGCGCGCCCGACTTCAAGGAGTATTTTCCGGTGTCGAACAAGACATCAGACATGCTAACGATGAGCCCACGTGCACTGTCACGAGTCTGGAGAATGGAATTCAACTGCTCTGACAATCGTGCTCGCAGCGCCGCTTTGTCGGCTTCCGCCTGCTGGGCACGCTGTTGAGCGTTCTGCTCGGCTTGCTGTGCTGCTAAACGGGATTGCTCGGCATCCGCCTGAGCGGCTGCGAGTGCTGATGCTGATGAAGCCCGGCTGTCCGCCATGTCGGATCTAGCTTGAGCAGTTTGATACTCGGCATCGGCGGCTTCGCGGCGTGCCTTTGCTGTGTCAGATTCCGCTTGAGCCTTGGCTAGCTGAGCTTTTGCCGCGTCCGATTGTGCTTGCTCCTTCTCTCGGCTCGCACTTTCAACTTGTAGCTGGGACTTGGTCGCTGCCTCGGCAGAAGCCTGGCGTTCGTTGGCCTGGCGCTCCTCGTCGATCCTCTTGACTGCGATCGCGCGAGCGTCTTCGGCGGTTTGTACCGCTTCACGTGCCACTGCGATCAACTGTTTCTTCTGAATGTTTTTGTCGATGGCATATGCATCCGCGTCGTTCATCAGTTTGACAGCGCGCTGATAGCTGTCGCTGGCGTACTTCTCGGCTCCCTCTGATTGAGCGATGCGCAACGCATTGCGCGCCTCAAAGAACTCCAGTGGCAACCTGGAATTTAAAACGACGGGATCAAACTTGTAGCCTGTAGGAATGTAGCCTCCGCGCTGGAGAACGTCATACTTCGTATTTACCGTCTGGGTGGTTCCCTTGGTGTCTTCACGAACAACGTTTTCGAGCACGACCACATTGCTGGGCTGCCGCACCGCATAATAGGGTTCCGCGGTAACAACCAAGGCGAACGCCTGAAGGTCTGTGGTAACGTCCAGCTTGCTGCGGCTGTTATCGCCGACCAGTACTTCGCCCAGGTTCACTGCTCGCCCCTCGGGTGTAATCGCCCACAAGATGTAAGTCAGGTATTCGTTTCCGAAACTTGTCGGCTTCTGTAGATTGCCGAATTCCACCTCGATCTCAGTGTAGCCCTTCTTGCTTTCCACTTTCGCTTGCCCATTCGCGCTCGGCATCAGGTCTGTACCTGCGAAGTCCAATTTCGAGGCTCCGGCGCGGTGCTTGTAGTTGACAGCCTGCACGCTCCGGCTTACTACATTCACGCGGAAGATGGGAGTAGGGCTCAAAGGCGTGAGTTCCATGATTGCCTGAGAATCGGTTTGAGCCACCGCGCTCAGACTAAGTGC
>JBLNFC010000014.1:0-2660 GCA_050263355.1 Acidobacteriota bacterium | reverse complement strand
ATGACCAACTGACTCGGTTTCTAAGTGAATCGAATCAGAGTTTCGACAACCTGCAACGGCTGCAAACCGAGCTCGTGCAAAAGGAGAAGCTTGCGTCTCTAGGACAACTGGTTGCCGGGGCAGCGCATGAGATTAATAATCCATTGGCCGCAATCCTGGGTTATTCGGAGTTGCTGTCGTCGAACCCGACACTCACTCCGGCACAGGCGTCGATGGCGGGTAAAATCGCGCAGCAGGCTCGCCGAACTCGCGATCTGGTGGCTGACCTCTTGAGCTTTGCCCAACAGACACCCGCAGAGAAGGTCGCCGTGGATATTGGAGTGCTGCTGAACCGGGCTGTTCAAATAGAGGCGCTCCATCTGGATCCCAAGAAGATACAAGTCGAGGCGCGGATTGAGTCTTCATTACCCCGGATATGGGGCAACACCAATCAACTGTTTCAGGCTTGCGTGCAGGTAATCGGCAATGCGATTGATGCATTGGAGGAAGTGGGTGGCGGGAAGCTTAGCGTCAACGCGCGACGTGAAGGCAATGATGTGGTGCTCGAATTCTCCGACAGCGGGCCGGGGATGCGGGAACCAGCAAAAGTTTTTGATCCGTTTTATACGACCAAGCCTATTGGAAAGGGTACGGGACTCGGGTTGAGCGCGACGTACGGCGTGGTTCAGAATCACGAAGGTCAGATAACCTGCCAGAACAAGCCTGAAGGTGGAGCATTGTTCATTCTCCGATTTCCTATCAGCAAGCAAACCGGTTTCGCCGCGAGTGCAGCATCCAAGGATTAAGCATCCAGCTCCAGCAGGATTCCATCAGTCCACACAATCTCTAATGATTCCCATGCCGCTCGGCTCGGAAAATATCCTGTAACATTGAATTGATGTCTCCGCAGCCACTGACGCATAGCAGCGCGCAGGTCCTCGAATTCGGCGCACTCAAGGCATTGATTGAAGGTTATGCGACTTCACCGCTGGGGCGAGGAAGAGTTGACCGCCTGACTGCGACGGATGAGCGTGGATGGATTGACAATCAACAACAGCTCACGGCTGAGATTCGGGAATTTTGGCGCGCTGGCGGCCGTTTTGAGTTCTCGGGCCTGATCGACGTTCAAAATCTAATTGACAAGTCACGAATCGGTGGCGCCGCTTTGGAGACGGCCGAGATCCGTGATGTGGTGCTGGTAGTGGATCGCGCTGCAGAGTGGCGCGAGATTGCCCTGGACCCTCCGACGTCAATGAAATCGGAGTGGCAGGGGGTGCACGCACTTTCGGCGGGAATCACGGATTTCACCGAGTTCCTACGTTCTTTTCGAAACAAGATCCAACCCGACGGAACCTTGGACGACCGCGCTTCGCCGGAACTGGGTCGCATCCGGCGTGAGATCGAGAAACAAAGGCGGTTGATCCAGGAGTCGTTGCGGGGCTACTTGCGGCGTTTGGCCGAAGGCGGCGCGATTCAGGATGAACTGGTCACGATTCGCGGGGAACGCTTCGTGATCCCAGTTAAAGCCGAACAGAAGCGACGAGTTCAGGGCGTGGTACACGGGGCGAGTTCGAGCGGACAGACCGTCTTCGTTGAGCCACTCGAAACCATTGAGCAAAACAATGAACTAGTGCGTCTACTGGACGAAGAACAGGCGGAGATTCACCGCATCCTCCTGGAGATGACACGCAGAATAGGCGAGCAAGCGGAGACCATTCTGCTGGCGAGCGGCGTTCTTGCCGAACTCGAGCTGCAATTCGCAAAGGCGCGGTTTGCGGAAGATTACGACTGCGTCCGGGTTACCGTAGCCGACGATGTGGGCAGTTCCCGCGTAGCGGAAGATTCCGCTGTCCCGTCACGCGGGTTCGGACACGAATGGCGTGTTCCGCGTTTTATTTTGCAAAATGCACGCCACCCGCTCCTGGAGAGAAACCTCAAAGCTAAGGGAAAGCGCGTGGTGCCGGTCAGCGTGGAATTGGAAGGCACGCGCCGTCAGTTGATTATCACCGGGCCTAATACCGGCGGGAAGACCGTGACACTGAAGACGATCGGCCTGCTGGCACTCATGGCACAAGCGGGAATCCCAGTTCCGGCGGATCGGGCGGAAATGCCCGTTTTCGATGCCGCGCTAGCGGACATTGGGGACTACCAATCGATTGAACAGAATCTATCGACATTTTCAGCGCACGTAACCAATATCGATTTCATTTCGCGCACGGCTACGCGCGACTCCCTGGTTCTGCTGGACGAGTTGGGATCGGCGACCGATCCTGAAGAGGGGGCGGCGCTGGCGGTTGCCATCGCCGAACACTTCCGCGAGATTGGAGCGATCACTGTCATATCCACCCACCACACGTCGTTGAAGGTTTACGGAGCGAATACGCCGTCGGTGCTCAATGCTGCGGTTGGGTTCGATGAACGGACGCTTGAGCCTACTTACGAGTTGCGAGTAGGGGTGCCCGGCGCATCGGCTGGTATCAACATCGCGCAGAGACTGGGCCTGAATCCTACCATCGTGCAATCGGCGCGCAACCGGCTGAGCACGCAAGTGCAAGATATAGGCAAGTTCCTCGACAAATTACATGCCGAATTGCGCGAGGCTGAAGGTGAGCGTCTGAAGCTGCAAGAGCGCGAGCGGGAAGTCGAACGCGAAAAGGCGCGTCTGGCAACGGAAGGGGCAC
>JBLNFC010000013.1:0-2945 GCA_050263355.1 Acidobacteriota bacterium | reverse complement strand
GATGGGCTTTAGCCCCCGCAAACGCGTCAACGGCAACCCAACACGAACCCAAAAGTTTCGCTGAATTATTTTGTTCCCTAAAAAATGAAGCAACATTTGTTGCTGGCTAACACAGCCAAATACATTTCTTTACTCTAAATTCGCCGTGAGTTTACCCCCTTTCCGCATCTCACTTACAAGGCGTCACTGGCGTTTTGGAGGAGAAGAATGCGAAAACTATCAATACTTATGGCTTTCATCTTGCTGCCCCTGGCATTGGTCGCTCAGGTTGAATCGCCGAAGGCAACCATCTTCGGTGGCTATTCTTATCTGCGCAACAACAGCAACGGCTTCAATGGCTGGACTGGGCAGGGCACTTACAACTTCACCCGCAATTTCGGCCTCACCGCCGACTTCGCGGGCAACTACCGGACGCTCGATTCGGCAACCATCCTGGGCTTCGGTGCCTCGACTAACCAGCACATGTACACCTACATGTTTGGTCCGACAGCGACCGCGTACTTCGGCAAGAGTTCCGTCTTCGCCCACGCGTTATTCGGACAAGCGCACTCGAGCCTCGGAGCGGGCGTGAGCATTCCCATCATCGGCGGTATCTCGACCGGCGTCAGAAGCGCGAATGCCTTCGCCATGGCATTCGGCGGCGGCGTGGACATTGGCGTCAGCAAGCACTTCGCCATCCGCGCAGCCCAGGTGGACTACCTGCAAACGCGTTTCAGTCCGACCGATTCATTGACCACAGGACTTTCCAGCAGTGTGAATGATCGACAGAACAGCTTCCGTTATCAGGCTGGCATTGTGTTCCGGTTCTAATCAAATGTGGAGCGTAGGTCACTAGGGCCGGGTCTAAGATCCGGCCCTTTTTTTCTTGCGACAATATTCTGAATCAGTCGATCGGTGATGCAGCGCAACCTTGCGCAAACGCGGAAAAGCGGTGCCGCGTGGAAGAGCGGCCCTTCAGGGCCGCGTCCCGGATCCCTCCGAAGCTGGGGCTTCAGCCCCGGAGGCCTCAGAGCGCCCGCTGCCCTTTGGTCCGCCAGCAAAACCTGCTACCCTGAGCCCATTTTTCCCGGAACTTCCCCAAATCCCCCTTCGTACATAACAGTGGCGCCAAGACAATAGCAGGGCACACAGGAGCACATATGAACGGTGATCTGGTCGGTCTAGTCGCAGTCATCATGACACTGGGAATCCCTCTCGGGGGCATGTACACCTACTACCGCGTGCGGAAACTCCGCACTGAAGAGCGCATGGCCGCCATTGCAAGAGGTGTCAACGTGCCCATGGAGCCAGAATTATCGCAAGTGGCAAGGTCGCGTCGCTCCGGCATACTGCTGGTCAGCGCGGCTCTGGGCTACAGCCTTACCTTTGCTCTTATCGCGCGCGTGGAGCCGGATGCGTGGGTAGCGGCCTCGTTTGGAGTTATCCCATTCGCCATCGGCTTAGGCTTCTTCGTCGACTCAGTATTGGTGCGCCGCGACGCTCGAGTGTAAAACCCGAACGGGGACGCTGTAGTCCCCGTTCGAGGTGCGTTCTTTGTCTACTTCAACGGTTGAAAGGCAGTCGCCAGCACGTATTCGGCTACCGTGGTACCGACCACCTGCCCATCATCACAGGCAGTGCGAAAGTGAATTCCGGCAAATACCCGTGCATCCCTGATTTCAGCCAGAGCTGCAGGAAAGCTGGAAAACGAGCGGACCACTCCCAGCATGACGTCGGAAGTCACAATCAACGAGCTGTTCTCGCCAAAGAAGCTTCCCAGCACCGCGGCGGCTGCAGAGCTAGTCGTGGAGTGTCCGGAAGGATATTCTGGGTGAGAAGGTGTGGCGAGCAGAGGCATCCAAGTTGAATCCGGGTTCGTGGCCTGATTGCCGTCCGTGTCTGCGAGAGGAATTGCTGTCACGGGACGCCAGAAGTGGTAATGATACTTCGCGTCCCAGCAGGCGATTGCTGCATCGGCCATCGCAACATCGACGGCTGCCAACGTTCGCGCATTCTCAGATAACGACATGTGCCGCGTGGCGCCCAGCAAAATTGCAATCCGATTCCAATATGAGCTCGTGGTGCTCGCGTTCCAAAACAGACTCGCTAAAGTCTGGTCAGCGGTTCGAAATGGGCTGGAGACACTACCCATCACCCTAGTTTCATTAAACACTTGTGCGTAACGTTCGCTGCTCAATTCTGGCGGACCGGCCGGCCTGAATTGGGAGGGCGACTGGATAACCCAGGGCGTCATGTAGGCAAACTGCGGTACCGCGCCCGGCAGCAATGCGGGTGGGGTCGGCCGCCACTCTCCCACTCCGGTTCCTCCCATGAACGGTGGTGGAGCGGGGCTGAAGCCATCGCTGCTCCTCCATTCGAGGATTGCGTCCGCAACCCTTTGCCCCCAGCGCACTCCGAGCGCGACTGAGTTCGGTTCTTCCACCTGCATGATGGCAGCAAGAGAAGCGGTTCGGTTGGTATCAAACGTACTGGTCTCGTTAGGATACAGCTTAATCAATGTAGCGTATGCCGCCTGCACAGCAGCGGCGCGGCGCGAGGCTCGCCTTGGCCCCATTGGCTTCACGTGAATGGGTGTGTAACGACGCTCGATGCCATTCACCGCGTCGAAGACGGAGGCTTGAACGATCGCTGCCACCCGCGTCATAACGACGGGCGATGTCTTCTCGATCAGCGCGGCTTGGAACATGTACTGATTCCAGTCCGTAACGTCGTCAGCAATCGCCGATCGAGGCGCAATCAACGCCATGGTGATTAATAGCAATGTCATCAGGAATAGGCTCGACTGCTGCGGATAGGTTGGCTCTTTCTCTTTTGTATGCAAAGTGATCCTCCTTGAGGATGTAGCGCGAGTTAAGTCCGATTTGCTGTACTTGGCCAAATCACCGGAGCGGCGTCAGGGTCGTGGAGAAGCCAAAAGAGCGTTCGTTGTGGATCGAGATGGCTGT
>JBLNFC010000012.1:0-6019 GCA_050263355.1 Acidobacteriota bacterium | reverse complement strand
ACGGAAGCACATTGGGACATACGTTGGCGAGAATAGGTTGCTCGAGCAAATGGTCTTGAATGGTCAGATCGAGCTGCAGTTGATCCCGCAAGGCACTTTTTCCGAGCGAATGCGCGCTGCGGGAGCGGGAATTCCCGCCTTCTATACGCCGACGGGCGTGGGCACGGTCATTGCGGAGAATAAGGAGACGCGTGAGTTCGAGGGCCGGCTCTACCTCATGGAGCACGCGCTTAAGGCCGACTTCGCGTTCGTCAAGGCATGGAAAGGCGACACATGGGGGAATCTGGTTTATCGCAAGACGGCGCGGAATTTCAATCCGATGATGGCCACAGCCGCTAAGGTCACGATTGCCGAAGTCGAGCATCTGGTGAAGCCCGGGGAGCTCGATCCCGACATGGTGCATACGCCAAGCATTTTTGTGAAACGCATTTTTCAGGGCGAGCTGTACGAGCGGAGAATTGAAAAGAGAACGGTGCGGAGGGCAGGTTAGTTGAGATCGTTGATCGGTCAAAACAACGATGACGTTTGTCAGTGTCCTGCGAGTTATTCGAAAAGGGCGGAAGATTCATATTTCTTGGTGTGCTCATGCGACCTCGCTTATGGGAATTTCCAATTGCCGAGCTACGCTCGGCCGGACGGGCGAGGGCGCCCGTCCCTACGTGGGCATTGCCGACCCGACGCCTGATATCTAAGAAGGGAAAACAAATTGGCCACTTCCTCGAAAATTCCGAAAGATGTTGAGAAGCGCGAACGCATCGTGAAGCGGATTGCACAGGAGTTGCGCGACGGCTTTTACGTGAACCTCGGCATCGGGATGCCGACACTGGTCGCCAACCACGTGCCTCCAGGCATGGACGTCATCCTCCAAAGTGAGAACGGCATGCTCGGGATTGGACCCTATCCGCGCGAAGGTCAGGAAGATGCCGATCTGATCAATGCCGGGAAGGAAACTGTCAGCGAACTGCCCGGCACCGCTTATTTTTCGAGTGCCGATTCATTTGGGATGATCCGCGGCGGGCATGTCGATCTGAGTGTGCTTGGCGCTATGGAAGTAGATGAGGAAGGCAACATTGCGAACTGGATGATTCCCGGCAAGATGGTGAAGGGAATGGGCGGCGCAATGGACTTAGTCGCGGGAGCCCGGCGCGTGGTTATTGCAATGGAGCACAGCACTCGCGAAGGTCAGCCCAAGATTCTGAAAAACTGCACGTTGCCGCTTACGGGACTCAAGGTGGTGGACACGATTGTGACGGAGATGGCGTACATTCGCGTGTCGAGCGCAGGACTCGTTCTGGAAGAGATCGCTCCGGGTCTGACTGCGGATGAGGTCCAACGCTGCACAGAAGCCACACTCATCATCAGCCCCCAACTGAAAACCATGTCCGCGTGAAGTGGTCAGGTCGCAGCGCCCAATCCATTCGCGTTGTCACAACTTATTCTCAGCAGATCCAATCCTGCCGATAACTAGACGTGATTCCCCAGACCGAAAAGGCAGCCCAAAATAGATCGACCCGCAAGCTCTTGTGGGAGCTTGCGGGTCGCCGGTTGACTGTTGGGATTGGCCTGAGGCGGTCACTCTTTGTGTGACCTCAGCGGCTAACTCCGGGTCCTAGCGCAACTTACGCCAGGCGGGGTGTTCCCAAACTCACCGTAGTCGTGCGAGGGAATAGAGCAACCTGCCCTAAGCCTCAGCCACCTCACCTATTGGTCTACAACTACCACTTTCAGAACTTTGCGTCATCAGACCACCTCCTTTCCGGTGTAAGCAGAATGTAATAGAAAACGTACTCAGGTTCAACCTGGGCGGAGGGGTCGTATCGCCCGAGTCAATAATTGTGCTGCGCACTATATCTAAGTAGTTGATTCTAAAGTTATAGATTCCCATCATGACGCTGCGGTGGAGCGAGCCGCGAGCCGATTTTGAAGGCCCCAAATTCGGGTGCCGTTTCTTCGGGTCATGGTCCTCGGAAATCTAGGCCCGTCGTCTTCCACTTCCTACACTAAGAGTCTCCCCTGCTTGTAAGTTGAAGAGATTTCAGCCCTTCCAGCGATAGGCATCTGGCTGCGGCAAGCCGATGTGGGCCAAGACTCTGCACGCGAACTGGCGGGCCATTTCCTCCTGGCTGGAGGGGTGATTGTAGAAGGTGGGAATGAGAGGAAAGATGGTGGCCCCAGCGTCCGCAGCCCGGTACATGTTGCGGATGTGAATTTTATTGAGAGGAGTTTCGCGAACACAGAGGACGAGGGCACGTTTCTCTTTCAGGCAGACGTCGGCGGCTCGTTCGATGAGGCGGGAGGCGATTCCGTTTGCAATGCGGGCCAAGGTGCCAACGCTGCATGGGATGACGATCATGGCGTCCGTGGGATAGGAGCCGCTGGCCACATTGGCGCCGATATCGCTATTGGATTGCTGCTGGATTTTTTGCGGCTGGCAGCCCAGAAGTTGCGGGAGGAGCCTGGCGCGGCCTTGCACATTGAGTTCTTCGGCCAAGACGCGAAGGCTGCTCTCGGAAGCGATGAAGTTGACGGTCTGAACTCGATCGTCACCTTCGAGCAAGAGCAGTAGTTCTCTCAGAAAGAGGGAACCACTGGCGCCGGTGGTTGCGAGGGTAAGGTTAACGCCCCTCGCTTCGGGGATGTTACCGGCTCGGTGTCGGGCAGGTGGCAAAGGTCGGTTAGCCATAGTGCAGCCGCAGCGCTGCTCGGAACCCTGAGCATAGGGACCGCGGCTCAGGCAAGTCAAGGAGAGTAGGAAGTACGAAACCGTAGAAGCAGACGAGTAGGTTTCCGGTTGGCATCGAAAAGAAACGACCATGGCTACCACGGCCAGCTTGCGATCGCGACGGAGCGCAGCGCAACTCCATGCATTGGCAGGAGTTGAGCGCGAGATTCGCGCGAACGATCCGAATAGCCGCCGCCGGTACCTGCTGGATTTCAGCGAAGCCTTCCGTTCTTACAGATCGGTCGTAAAAGCGACAGACGTTCAGAACCAGCTGAACGCGGCCGATGTGATACTCGTCGCCGACTACCACGCCTTGCCTTGCTCTCAGCACTTCACTGCTCAACTGCTGCAGCAACTTTCGGCCACCAGCGATCGACCTCTCGTGGTTGGGGTGGAAACGGTGTTTGCCCGCGACCAGCACATTTTAGATGAGTGGGTTGCCGGCGATATTGATGAAGAGGAACTCCGGGACCGCATTCGCTTTGACCTTGACTGGGGCTATGACTGGGATCCTTTTTACGGTCTGCTGAAGAGTGCCCGCGCGAATGCGCATGCCACCTATGGACTCGATTGCCTGCCCAGGGAAGACCTCCGTAAGATTGGCGCGCGAGATCGCCACGCTGCGGCGAAGGTCGGTGAGATCCGTCAGAAGCATCCGGAAGCCAGGATTGTGATCGTCTTTGGCGAGTCGCATTTTGCCCCCAATCACCTGCCTCGGTTGCTGCGTAACAGGTTGCCGGCCGAGCGGATAGTAACGGTGTTGCAGAATGTGGATGCACTGTACTGGATTGCAGCGGGCGAATCTTACGACCGGGTCGAAGCCGTGCAGGTGGATGAAGATGTCCTATGTGTCTTCAATTCCACCCCACTTGAAAAATACGAGAGTTACCGCCTATGCCTGGAGCGCTGGAGCCGCGAAGGCATGGGTTGTCCTGACCTCACGCCGACGGTCTACAACCTGATTAATGGTCTGCTGCGCTTTTTGGGCATGCAACTCTACTCGTCGCACAACAGCACCCAGCCTAAGTTCCTGGTCGATTCATTGCCAGAAGTGCAGTGTCGGACCTCAGAGAGCATGCTGCGGCGTCTGCTAGCACGCAAGGCGGTGCCTGAAGAGGAGAGAAAGCAGCTTCTGAAGCGGGTAGACGAACGCGGCGCGGTTTATGTTCCAGACGTCAACACAATGTTCATTCGCGAATTCCACATGATGCACGCGGCTGAAGAAGCGACCCGCTTCCTGCATCATGCCTGCCGGGGTTTGCCGCTGCGGAAACGCGCAACTCAAGCCAAGAGCGGAGAAGATGCCTTCTACACCCTTGCCTTGGAACACGCTCTGGCCTACTTAGGATCCCGCGTGCTCTATCCCGCACGACCAGCTGTGCGAGAATCTGAGCTTTACGAGTTGTATGACCACACGCGTGAGGACGTGGAACACTCCACGAACTTTGCTTTTCCAGAGTTTATCGAGATGGTCGATTTCCTCGCGCTGCATCGCGGTTATGAGCTGAACCCGCAGCGCTATGCGGAAATCCCGGACCCAATCCTGTCGGGGGTTCAGTACACCGGAGAGAAGCTGGAGTGGTGCACGCGCCAGCTCGGTTACATGCTGGGCACCGATGTTTATCAGGCGTACTTAGAGGGAATCGTCACACCACGGTTCTTGAAAAACCTATTCCTACTGCATATTGATGAACCCGCTAGCGCCGCCGCGGCCTATTTTGCGCTCGCCAGAAAGATCCGCCGTCCCAACAAGGGCTGTGTTCGTTCCTAGGCAGCGCAAGAAGTCCCTGCTCAAATGTCTGTCCATCAAGTGTTGTCGGTGCTACTTATCTGTTTACGGCGTAAAAGCCCCTGCGGATCACTTCGAAGGTGTCGGGCGCGAGCTTCAGCGGTTCCAGCTCTTGAAGGCCGAACCAGCGCACCTCGTCTGCATCGGTGCCGCAGCAGGGCTCGCCTGAAATGCGCCGGCATAGGAAGTCAATCAGGACGTAGTGGTAGCGGATGCGTTCTCCTTCGCGCAGAACACGATCAAAGACGCCCAGGAGTTCGCCGGTTTCGACAGCCAATCCGGTCTCTTCGCGCGCTTCGCGCACGGCAGCGTCCCGCAGCATCTCGCCGACTTCAAGCACGCCTCCTGGTATGGACCACTCGCCGAGCAGAGGCGGATGTCCGCGCTTGACCAGCAGGACGCGGTCGTTCTCGATGATAACGGCACCCACACCGACCAGTGGAATGTCAGGAAATTCGCGTCTCATGTGTTGTGTTCGTTACGCAATTAGGCCTTAGTAAGGTTTCAGCAATGTGCGTCTCTGCGCAATCGCTGTTGTAAGCTCCGCATTGCAAATGCACGATACACCGGTCAGCTAAGACGGTGACTGAAAACGTGTTACAGAGGCGACAGATTCCAGCGGACTACGGTTCTGACTGGCATTCCTGAGTAGCATCCTTCCATAGGGCGGTGGCATCTATTAGGTAAATGAATTAACCAACCGGTTAGTTAAGCCGGTTTGGTTCGTGGAGGATTTATGAGCAAGTTGGTTCGGAAGGTGATTGGCTCGCTGGCGACGGTGACCCTGCTTAGCGCGTTAATGGCAGCACAGGGCGTCAGTTCGGGCCGACATGACAGCAGTATTCAAGAGAAAGTGACGCAACAGCTCTCAAGCAAGAAGCAGTTCCAGAATGTGCAGGCGAGCGTTGAAGACGGCATTGTCACGCTGCGTGGCACGGTGGGGCTCTTTCAGGACAAGCTGGATGCGGCCAAGAAGATTCACAAGGATGATCACGTTGCGGGTGTACGCAATCTGATCGAAGTTCAGGGACCGGTTGTCAGCGACGCGCAGCTGCAAGAAAAGCTGGCGAAAAAGTTGCGCTATGACCGAGTCGGTTACTTCGACAACGCATTTAACTATCTCACTCTGGGAGTGAATGATGGTGTTGTGACCGTCGGCGGCGAAACAATGAACGAGGTCGGGCGAGACTCGGCTCTGGCAATCGTGCAACGCATGCCAGGGGTCAAGGACGTCATCGACGAGGTCAAGGTTTCACCAGTGTCGCTGTTTGATGACGACATCCGGCTGAACGCCGTGCGCGCCCTGTACCGCGACCCGGTACTTGGCAAGTACGCGATGGATCCGTCGGCTCCCATCCGGATCGTGGTCGACAACGGCACGGTCGGATTGTACGGAGCAGTAGACAGCGCGATGGACAAACAGATTGCGGGCATGCGCGCCAACCAAGTTTTCGGCGCCTTTCGCGTCGAGAATCACCTGACCGTGGACTAAGTCAAACCAGGCTGGT
>JBLNFC010000011.1:0-6864 GCA_050263355.1 Acidobacteriota bacterium | reverse complement strand
CACTGCTGTGCGCTACGGTAATCTGGCTGGCGGCATCAGTCGTTATCTGGTATTTGCGCAAGCGGCACGTGCTGAGACACGCCCTTAAAACTATCCCGTTGATCTCCCATCGCGCTTCCCGACCTCCAGAACTCCATCCTGATACCAGCTACAAAAGTCCGAAAGCCATCGTCGAAAAAAGGAACTACCGCGCCTGACTAGGCGGCATCCCGGCGCCAAGTCATAAGCTGCGCTTGAACAGCGGCACTGCGACGCTGAAAGTCACCACTGCGAAGATGGAGAGGTACAGCATGTCGGGCGCGATGGCGATTAGGCCTGCTTCCTTGAGCAAAAGCGCTTTGAATCCATGCACCGCGTACGTGAACGGATCGGCCTTGGCAATGACTCGCAGCCAAGTTGGGAAGGCCTGAAGCGGGTAGATCGAACCGCTAGGGAAGAAGAGTAGCGTGTTCAGAATGCCGAAGATCGCGCGCGGGACGAGCGGATCCTCCACCCGTACCATCAACAAGAACATCATCGTGTTGAAGGCCAACGAGGTGAGCAGGATCATGATGCCCAGGCCCACGAAGGTACCAGGGTCAAAAATGGTTCCCACCCCCGCAAGCATGCCGCCGATCAACGTAATCACGATTCCTGTCAACACGGCTTTGATGGCGCCGGCAAGATTCAATCCAAATACGAGTTCTGTTTTTGTGATCGGCGTAACCAGGTAGCCCTCGTGCACGCCTCGCGCTTTGTCGTCGATGTAAAGCATGCCTCCGCCAATCATCACGGAAACAAACATTGCCAAAGTGATCGATCCGGGGAGCAGGTACTTCATGTATTCGACGTATGGATAAAGTTCCACGACGTCTAATGCGGTTTTTTGCAGGATGCGGGGTTCGACATTGGGCTCGTTCAAAGCGTTCGTCAGCGCGGTGAGCCGCTCTTCCAGGGTAGAACTCATGAAATTATCGGAGTTGTCGACGACCAGCGCAATGCGCGGATGATTCTCCTCGTACACACGCCGCGAATACTGGGGAGGAATGATGACCGCGCCTTGAATCTTGCCATTGCGCACATCTTCCATCGCTTGCTTGTCGTTATCGTAATAAACGGGGACGAAGGTTCGGATGTTGGCGCGAACGGAGTCGAAGGCTTCACGAATTTTGAGGGCCTGGGTTCCGCCATCCTGGTCCACCAGGCCGACCTTGGCGTCGCGAATCTTGCCGCCAAAGGCATTGCCTAAAACGATCAGCTGCACCAATGGGAAGATCATTGACACCAACATCAGAGTCGGAGAACGGAAAAACTTGCGCATTTCGCGCTCGACAATGGCCAGCATGCGATTCATGGCTGTAACCCCGGTCTGGGCGGCATCATGAAGCCGCGGGCTTTTACCAGCTCATCGCGCAACTGCCGTCCGGTGTAGTGGACGAAAACATCATCCAGGGTGGTGTTCTGCACATTCAGGGACTTGATCCCAGCGCCAGCTTTGACTGCCATCTCAACTAATTCGGTTGTGGCCTGCGAACCGTTGCTGGTCAGGATGCGGTACATTCCTGCGCCTTCATGTTGAACCGAAGTCACTCCGGCGAGACCATGCAGATGATCTTCCCAGTCAGCCGGCGCACGCTCGAATTGGGCTTCAATGACGTTCGACCCGGGCACGCTTGCTTTCAAAGCCGCGGGCGCATCGAGCGCGACCAGCTTCCCGTGATCCACTATGGCAATGCGATCGCATAGGCGGTCGGCTTCATCCATGTAGTGCGTCGTAATGAGAATCGTGAGCTGGCGATGCGCCTTGATGTTGGTCAGCATCTCCCAAACGGCCACACGCGACACAGGATCAAGGCCGGTTGTCGGCTCGTCCAGAAAGAAGATCTTGGGGCTATGCACGAGCCCGCGAGCAATCTCCAGCCGCCGACGCATTCCTCCCGATAGCGTTTTGGTCTGCGCGTTCCGCCACTTGGTCAGATCCACGAGTTCAAGCAGTTCGCCAATGGCAGCCTTGCGTTGCCGCGTGGGAACGTCGTACAGCTTGGCGTAGATGCTCATATTCTCCTCGACGGAAAGATCGAGGTCACTGGTGAGGGCCTGCGGGATCACGCCTATGGCGCGACGAGCGGCGTCCGGCTCTCGCGCGACGTCATGGCCCATGATGCGCGCATAGCCGGCGGTGATTGGTATCAGTGTGGTCATCATGCGAATCAGTGTCGATTTTCCGGCGCCATTAGGGCCCAGTAAGCCGAAGATCTCGCCGTCAGCCACGCTGAACGAGATGTCATTGACGGCAGTGAAATCGCCGTAGCGCTTGACGATATGATCGACCTCGATAGCCTTCGGGGCGTGCATAACTCCTGCAGAGTGCCGGTCGCCGCGTGCCGGGTTCTCGCCGCCGTTTATACCGCGATGGAATTCGCCCATCATTGTTTCCCCGCTTTCGCGTTCTGCCGGTCGTCAGTCCCTTTCAACAGATCAGGAGAGACCAACACTTCCGCAGTCATGCCCGGAACGAAGGCGCCCTTCGGATTCTCCAGGCGTACTTTGAGGGCAATGGTCTTGATATCGCGCTTACGGCGGCTCACGTCGCGCTGCGTTGCGAAGTCCGCCTCAGCGGCTTTGAAGAAAACTTTGCCGCTCACAATCGAGCCCCCCGGCAGCCGCACGCGCAATGTGTCGCCAAGTCCGATGTGATCGGCTTGCGTTTCCGGGATTGCGGCACGCACCCAGGTGTCGCTCAGATCAACGATGGTCACAATCGGGGAGCCGGGGTTCAGGACTTCTCCTTCGCGCGCGGCCCGCACCGAGACAGTGCCGCTGACCGGTGCATAAATCTTGGTGTATCCCAAGCGAACTTCGGCTTCTTTGAGTTGGGCTTCGGCATTCGAGAGTTGTCCGCGAGTAGATGCGACTGTACTCTGGGCCGCATTGGCTTGGTGGGTACGGGCTACGGCGGCATTCACGTCAGCTTGAGTCGCGTTCACCTGATCGCGCAGCGCCTGTACAGTAGCCTGCTGCGCCTTGAGATTCGCATCGGCTTGCACGCTTTCCTGCTCCGAAGCGACACCCTGCTTCGCCAGTTGAATCGTACGCCGGCTATCGCTCTCAACCCGCTGCAACATGGCTTCGGCTTGCGCCAACTGAGCACGGGAGGACTGCAGGCGAGCTTGTGCATTCACAACATCACTGGAGGTGGATCCTTTCGTCGACTCCTGCGTGTGCTGCGTCTCCGCAACTTTGTAACGAAGGCTGGCAATGGTTGCGGCGGCGGCACGTTCCTGCGCCTCCAACTCCGAGGCGTCGAGAACGGCAATCAGGTCTCCCGCTTTGACCTGGGTACCTTCGTCTACCAGCAGCTTCTGGATTCGACCCTGGATCTGAGGACTGACAATCACCTGGTTCGAGTCGACGGTGCCGATCAAAACCAGGTCACGGGTATGGTCCATCGAAAACCAGTAATAGCCGAGCGAGATCGCGGCGACGATAACGAGCAAGATGAAGATTTTGTTGCGCGGGCTCACTGGCGGCCTCCTGCACTCTCGACTCTGCGAAACAACGCAGCCGAGACGAAGTCGAGTACGGCCGCCCGCCGCTCAGCCAATCGTTCCGAAGAGAGCGGGTCGACCCCTGATACCGCCTTCATCACAGGCGCACTTGCGAAGTAGAAGATGACAAGCGCGACCATAGAAGGGACAAAGTGCATCGGGTCGACCTTGCGGAAATCTCCGGACGCAATGCCTGCGTGAATCACTTCAGCCAATTTTGCAGAGAGTGGATTGAAATAGCGCTTCGCAAGCCTCGGCATATGCGGTGAGCCATACGCGGCGCGCAGCATCTCTCGCTGCATAAGATTGCGGTAAAAGGGATGCCCTGCGATGAAGTCGAAATAGGCGCCGACGTAAGTTGTAATCATCTCGCGCGGGGGCAGCTGACGATGGAGAACTTCCATCATTTGCGCGCTGAGTTGGCTTAAAGAATGGTCCAAGGCAGCGCCGTATAGAGTTTCCTTGTCTTGGAAGTAGTAATAGAGCAGAGCTTTGTTCACTCCGGCTGCCTGAGCGATGGTATCGGTTCGAGCACCGGATATCCCCGCTTGGGCGAATTCGCGGACGGCGGCCTGCAGGATGGCAGCGCGAGTCTCCTCTGGCTTACCCCGGGAGCCGAGACGGGATTTGGTGTGGGCGGACGGCATAACTCAGGTCCTTGGCTTTAATTAACCAGTTAGTTAGATTACTCCAACCTGTGCCGAGGCGCAAGAAACGTGTGTAGGCGTTTTCCAAGCCGACCCAAGTTCTAACTCCCGTCATTGCGTTACGGTGTTGCCGGTGTTCCCGAGTAACATTCAACCTCCCGTTCCTTCGCCTACGTGTCGTCTACCTGACCAAGCTTCAAGCGCAACTCTGCAGACTGATCCGGGTTCCCATCCATAGCGTGGGCCAACTCGCACGCCACCGGGTTTTCTCAGGCTAATGGAGGGAACATGAAAGGATTTCTAAAATCGCTAGGCACCACTGCGCTGATGGCAGGTATGTTGGTGGGCGTGAGTTCGGCCGCGCAAGCAATGGATCGCGACCACGATCGTGACCGTCACCGTGATCGTTATGAGAACCGCTATGAGCGTCGCGGATGGGGTTACCGTGATCACGACGGTGATCGGGACGATCGATGGAACCGCGGCAACTGGCGCGATCGGGATTACAGTTTCCGCGATCGCGACCGCGATCATCGGCGCCACCACGGCAACGGCTGGTACCGAAACCACCGCGACCGCGATGGCGACTACGATCGCGACTAATACATCTTCGTCGGTACGCGAGCGCCGCGGATAGTTAACGCGCCAGGGAGGCTGGCTAGGCCAGCCTCTTCACTTTCGATAAAAACTCAGGGCAGCATCGCCTTGCTCCAGCTTGCGAAACCGGCGCAGCTCGGCATATTCGGTGCCGGGGTCAAAGCGCTTACTATGTTCGACGATCACGATCCCGCCGGGTCGCAACACTTGTGAATGTCCCAACATCCCCAAGGTCCGCGTGTATTCGGCTTGCAAGCGGTAAGGTGGATCCAGAAAGATATAGTTGCCTATCGCTCCAGTTGTTTCCAGCTTCCGCAACCCTTCTCGCACCTCGCCTCTTATGACTTGAAACCGATCGTCGATCCTCAGCGATCGCAGGTTTTTCTCGATGAGCGCCACAGCCTTGGCTGTTGACTCGACAAATGTCACGTGGCCCGCACCGCGACTAAGCGCTTCGATCCCGACCGCACCAGTCCCGGCGTACAAGTCGAGCCAGGTACTGCCCTGTAGCGCTTCGGGATTCCCTGCGCAAAGTACATTGAACAGGGTTTCCCGCAAGCGGTCTGAACTAGGACGTATGTCCATGCCCGGCAGGGACGCGAGCGGACGGCTCCGGTATATGCCTGCGATGATTCTCAGGTGCGCCTCCGTGCCAATTACGCGAACCACCATGCCGCAAAAGCTGGTTGCACTTTCGTGTCTCTATTCCGCAACGGTTATCTCCGGCACAGCGTCTAACACTATAGAATGTGACTAGGCGTAATCGCGTCCTCTATGCGTAGTTGGTCCATCCCGGCGGGGCGTGTCTTCGGAGTCGAATTCCGCATCCATCTCACTTTCTTGTTTCTGCTGGCTTTCGTCTGGATGACCGAGTCGGCTACCCATGGACAGGCTGATGCCGGCCGCGGCCTCGCGCTGGTGGGCATCATCTTCGGGGCGGTCTTGCTCCACGAACTCGCTCATGCGCTAATCGCGAGACGTTCTGGGGTGCCCGTGAAGTCGATCATTCTTCTTCCCATCGGCGGCATCACCATGCTCGACGATTCTCGTGCTCTCACCGACAATCTGGGGGCCCACTGGAAGCGCGACATTCGCATTGCGATCGCGGGTCCGATTACGAATATTTTGCTGGCCGTCGTGTCCGGCTCTATCATCGCTGCACTGTTGCCCTCCATTCCTCTCTGGGAGTGGCCTTTCCTGGGTTCGAATCATTTGTTCCGTAGCATCGTCTGGGCAAACTTGTACATCGCAGGATTCAACCTTCTCCCGGCCTATCCCATGGACGGCGGCCGCGTGCTACGAGCTCTCTTTTCACGCAATATGGATACGGTTCGCGCCACCCGTCGTGCCATTCTGATTGGTCAAACCTTCGCGGTGGTCTTCATCCTCGTCGGCTTACGGTGGAATATCTGGCTTACGATGGTGGGGTTCTTTCTGTTTCTGGCGGCCCAGCTTGAAGAGCGGTCGGTTGTATTTCAGTCGGTGCTCGAGACGGTGCACATGGACGACATCATGCTGACCGACTTTGCCACACTTTCGCCCGCTGACACCCTGGAAGACGCCCTCGACAAGGCGGTGCACAGTTTACAGGATGACTTTCCCGTTATCCGCGGAGGCGACATGGTCGGAGTCGTTTCGCGGCAAAATATCCTGCAGGCTCTGCGCAGTGAAGGCAACGGGTACGTTCAGTCGGTGATGAGCCGAATGTTCGAAGTGGCGAATCGCCGAGAGTCGTTGGCTTCAGCTTTCCGGAAACTGACCGCCCGGAACCTCAGCATTATTCCCGTAGTCGAAGAGGAGCGGCTTGTCGGCATCGTCACGCTCCAGAACTTAATGCACTCTATCTCTCTTCTGGCTGAAAGCCGCAAGCTACGAAGGCAAGCTTTAAACTCCTAGCCAGGTTTGTGTCAGAATCAATGCCATCAAACAAGCGTGATGGCTTTCGCCTGCTCCACGGCTTCGATTTTGCGCAGTTCCATCAGCACCGACTCGGGCACACGATCGTCTACGTGAACCACAGCGACTGCTTCGCGTGCCGCGCCAGTTCCAGGCTCTCCGCTAAAGCGTCCCAGCGAGAAGTTAGCGATGTTGAT
>JBLNFC010000010.1:0-3029 GCA_050263355.1 Acidobacteriota bacterium | reverse complement strand
TGGGCAACATCATCGATGTGCAGCCCACGTGCCGCAATATCGGTAGCCACCATCACCTGGAATCGGCCTTCCTGAAATCCGCTCAGCGCCCCATTGCGCTGCGATTGTGAACGGTCGCCATGAATCATGGTTATGTTGAATCCATCACGAGCCAGCTCCCTGGCCAGGCGTTCTGTGCCTCGCTTTGTCCGCGTGAAAATCAGGGTCTGCCCTTGCTCCTTATAGAGCAGCTTTCGTAGAAGGTCCTGCTTCTCGCCCGGACGGACCTCGTAGGCTTTAAGCTCTACGCTCTCCGCGGGTTTGCGAACCGACCCCAACGCAACGCGCACGGGTTGCCGCATGTAATCATTGACCAGACCTGCTACGGACTGCTCCAGAGTGGCAGAGAAACATAGGGTCTGCCGCTGTGGTGGAAGCGCCGAGATTATCCGCCGAATCGCGGGCAGAAAGCCCATGTCCAACATGCGATCCGCTTCGTCGAGCACGAGCATTTTCACCTGACGCACGTCAGCGAACTTGCGAGTCATCAGATCCTGCAAGCGTCCAGGCGTGGCGATCACCAGGCCGGAGCCAGAACGAAGACGCTGGATTTGCGCCTTTTCGGATACGCCTCCGATGATGAGCGCTGCTTTGGGCATGTTTGTGCCGCGTAGTTGCTCGTATTGTTCGTGAACCTGCATGGCCAGTTCGCGAGTCGGCAACAGAACCAAGGCAACAGGCCCGCGATTCGATTCACGCTTCAGTATCTCCATCAAAGGAATGAGAAATGCCAATGTCTTTCCAGTGCCTGTCTGTGCTGTCCCAATCACATCGCGGCCCTCCAGGGCGGGAGGAATTGCGCGTTCCTGGATGGGAGTGAGGTTGATGAATTGAGCTGCCGCCAGCTTCCGCTGTAATCCGGAACACAACGGCAGTTCAGAAAATGTAGTCATTTCGAATGTTTCTTTCTGGAGGGATCGAGTACACTTCGACACACGTCGAGAGCTGCGATGCCACTCACATTTCAGTTTTGGATTGGCGCTAACTAAACGGCGGGCAGGAAAGGCGGAGATGAATCTGGTCTAATGCGTGACCACCGCGTGACGAGCAAACCGTGGCAAAAGCGTCCCAACCAGTATAGCAGAATACCGCTCCAGGTGACTCATACAGTCATTCGGGGTTCCTTGAATGACATTACCGGCGTACATGGCCTTCTACGCCGAAAGGCGCGCTAACTGATCCCTGTCCTTCTGCGAAAGTGGACAAGACTCTCCTGCTGTGAATGAACCGGCTACGTGAAGCGGGATCAGAATTTCTGCTGTTTATACTGCGATGGCTTGTACCACGGGGGGATGGAATGGCAGGAAGACTACGAACTTCGTGCCCTTGCCTACTACACTGCTGACCTCGACGTGCCCATGATGTTCCTCCACGATGCGGCGTGCCAGGGATAGACCTAGCCCCGTGCCGTTTCCCTTGGTCGTATAGAAGGGGCGGAAGATATTAGGCAGATGTTCGGCAGAAATTCCTCGACCATTATCGGCGACGATGACGACTGCCTGTTTCTCACGCTCGCCAATCTCAACCGAAATGAACCCTTTTCCATCGATCGCCTGAATCGCATTTAGCAGGAGGTTGAGCAATACTTGGTGAATTTGATCGGCGTCATGCTCCACCTCCGGCATGGCCGCGGATCTTTGCAGATCGATCTCAATGGGCTTCGATAAGGCCTGCTGGCGGGCGAGCATGACGGCGTGCTCCACTGTGGTGTTCAAGTCACATGGCCGGATCCGGGGCGCCCGGGGTCGAGCCGTTTCCAGCAAATCGGAAACGATACGATTGATTTGCGTGATTTCTTGTTTCACTTCTTTCACCACGGCTCGGGCTGGACTGGTCGAGGGCAAGTCTCGACCAATGATTTCGATGACTCCAGCAATTCCCGCGAGCGGGTTTCGGATCTCGTGAGCCAGTCCGGTCGCCAGTTCACCCAGTGTCGCCAAGTGCTCTGCGCGCGACATTTGCGTGCGATGCAGGCGATCGATCTCCTCGCGATTCGCGCGCAGTTGCTCCAGCATGCGATTGAAGTCGCGACCCAGATCGCCGATTTCATCATTGCGCTTAGCAAAGCTTACCTTGGCGCTTAAGTCACCTCGCCCTACCAGCGAAATCTTCTCTTGAAGCTCGACCATGGGACGCTGCACAAGATAAGCGAGTACAAGGATGAGCACAGCACAGATCGCAACCGCGCCCGCGCCGGCCACGATTAGCACCGCGTGTCGTTCGGTGTCGCGCAACGAGACGGTTGCGAGCAGGAATAACAAGAGTCCGTTCAGCAACACAAAAGCGACGGGTAGGACGGCCTTCAGTTGCCAATTAATGCGGGCCGGCCTGGAGCCAGGTTCTGACGGCGAATTTCCGACATTAGAAGTCATTGTTTTCTGAGCCTGTGCTGGGCAGCAAGGGGGCAAGTTCGAATCACGCGGCCAGTCCGATGATTCCGTGCTGATGTGGTAAAGCTCACAGTTCAAAGGACGGTTACGAGTGCGATCCTCGCACATAGGAGCTTCGCGCGTCACAGCGGGCTCGTTCGAATTCGTCCCGGTTTCACGCATAAGCATGCAATCCAGGCAACAAGTAAGTCACGCCGAAGAATGTGAACATCACCACGCCGAAACCGAGGATCGCGAAATATGCCGCACGCCGCCCACGCCATCCCCTGGTCACACGCATATGAAGGTAGCCGGCATAAACAAGCCAGGTGATGGCGGCCCAGGTCTCTTTGGGATCCCAGTTCCAGTACGAACCCCAGGTGCGATTCGCCCAATACGCGCCCGCTGCAATCATCAGAGTGAGCAGAGGGAACGCGAGACAGATGGTTTTGTAGGTGATTCGATCGAGATCCTGAGCGCTGGGTAATAGGTTTTCCAGATCTTTACGACGCCACAACAGCAACAGGTAGAGCAGCGATACGAAGATGCTGCCGACCAACGCCGATAGGATGAACGGGCTCGCTTTCAGGCTTGTGGGAAAGAGGCCCTGAGCGTCCAGAG
>JBLNFC010000009.1:0-4545 GCA_050263355.1 Acidobacteriota bacterium | reverse complement strand
TGTCACTGACGCGCTCGCTCTTCTGCGAAGAAAAGGTGAACTGCTTTACGATCTTCCCTGTCGTTGTCAAGCTCTCGCTGGCAGAAAAAGGCCCGAGGTGTGTCTCTCGATTGTCGAAACGTGCTACCACGCGACTGCGCAGCATGCGATCGAACTCGACTCGCAGATTCTTTCCTGCAATTTCCCCCTTGACGGCGGCCGGTGCCCCTGTTTGAGCAGTTAACAGACATGAAAGCATTACGATGCAGGTTGTTATCCCGGCCACCACGGGCGACATACGGAACCCTTCAATAATTCGCGAATACACTGCTGACACCCCCGTACCTATTATGGACGGTGAGAGCTTCGCCGGCTACTCTGGGGCTCGGCATGACGTCGGGCAATATCGAAGCCATGGAGGAGAATACTGCGTAGACAATCTAATCGCTGCCTCCGCTCTTAGTGCGTATCAGAAGGCCGGGCCGAAGACAGTTGCTTAAAACAGAAGCGCATCAGCCCGGGAACGATGGGGAACACTTGCTTCGCTTACACGCCTTTTCTCCAATTCGTGTCAGAGCCCTTTTTCAGACGAATGGTTAGCGAGCCATCAGGGTTTGTGGGGTTGTGGCATGCCCAGCGAACCGGACGCTTTACTCCCTTGACGTCTAATTCAGCACGCAGTTTGATCTGCTGCCCGTCCATTCCTTTCGGCAGGATGATGGAGGCCTGACGGAACTGCCCCGCATACGGTTGGCCTGCATCGAGGTTTCCACCCAGTTTCATGCGGCCGTCCATACTCTCTGCATAGATCCCGAGAACGCCCGGCACACCAGCGACACCGTCATTCACGACACCCACAATCAGTTCCATCGTGTCATAGCGTTTGCGCTGCCATATCAAAGACGGCCGCACGCGGTAGCCAAGCCTTTGTTCCATCGCGCGGAGTGAATCGGGATACTTCTCGTAATAACGGCGAACGTTATCCGCTTCGGTCCAGAGCCCAAAGTAGCTGGCACCGATGTCCAGAGCATGAAACCCTGCGCTTTCCCGGTATGGACGATCGATTGGGCCGCCTATTTGGTGTGGGTAGTCGTCGGTGGGCGTGTCTTCGGCGTCGTGACCAACGAATGCCAGTTTGCTGGCTGGAAGCTTACTCAAGCATGCCTGCTCCTCAGCCGCGAATTCGGGGAGAACATAGTGCCGGTTGGAGCCATCTTCGAGGACGGTGGCCAGCCATGGTGGCCGGTGCGCTAGTTCTTCTATCTGAATAGGTTCATCCATGATTATGCTATCCGATCGGAGCCAGCAACCGGAACGCACGGCGAGATCTTGAACTTCGCGGTTGCCGGTATGGCTGATATCGGGCTCTGTGTTCACCGCCAGCGGAGTTTTTTTCCAGGTGTCGATCTGAAGTTGGGTCATCTTGAGGAACGTCTTTTCTGCTGTCACATAATCGGGGAACGGACCGGGAATATCGTTGGTGTGACCCTCTCCCCAAAAGCCGTACATCATCAGATCCATGTATTCCAAACGAGGATCGTCCCCGAACTTCGCAACCAGTAGATCATTGAGTTCGGCGAACGCCTTCTGGAATTCCGGAGAATCGTAACGCGGCTCGCGAAAGTCGGTATTCGAGCGGTGCTCGGTGGAGATTTTGCCGATATTTACGATGGGAACTTTGTCCTGAAGAAAATCCGGAAGCGAGAGCTTCTGCGGCTGGATGTTCGGACTGGAGAGTTGGATTCGGAAGGCAACTCCCCGATTGTGGCGCTTGGCGGCATCGAAGGTGATGTCCCAGATGGGGGATAAGTTCAACTTGCCCGGCGCTGATTGCACGTCCCGCCAGTCGCAGCGGATGTACAACACGTCGACAAAAGGCAACGACGCCATTTTCTCGACACCTTGTTCAAGCGTATCCCTGCCGCACTGCACGCCGAGAGCGGGCCCGTTTTCCTCCCAGGTGTAGCCGACCAGGCCGCCACCGAAATTCCGGATGTGGTCGCGCGAAGGCTGGGTGGCAAAGATCGTAAACCAACCATGGTCCTGCTCAATGCCAAACGGCCCTTGGTTTAATCGATTACTTACTTGAGGCGAGCCAAAGGGATAGCCCTCCCAAAGATGGTCAGGTACATCTGCCCACAGTCGTGGACGTATGAAACTGCTTGCAGCTGTTAAGAGTGCTCCGGTTTTGAGAAGATCTCGCCGCCGCATCGTGCCTCCTTGGGCTTGGGAATGTGCGAGAGAATCGCCGCCATTCTACAGGTTAAGGAGGGTTTCAGACGTCTTGAAAGAGATGGGGCGTCAGGTGAGTGTGCCATCATCGTTCAGCTTGTGTACAGCCCAGCGCACTACAAGCAGTTGTTTGATGAAAGCGCTTGCAAAGGCGACCACGTCCGGAAGGCACGAAGCTATCCGGGATGGAGATCTGCTGGGCACCTGACAACGAGATCACTGAGGCGGAGCAAAAAATCCGTGCGTCACTTCTGAGCTGTCTTGGTAACCGCCAACAATTTCCGCTGGTGTTAAGGTTTGCTGTCAGTCGGGATTGGAGCCACTGGTGGAGCGCTCTTTCCCAGTGGCTCCGTCTCTTCTTCGAATCAAAAATATGGACCTCGCTTAAGTTGTTTCAGTGGAGGCAGGCTCTCTAGCTTCATCGCCCCGCGGACCTGTGGAGCGCCGTTGCCATGCTGTGGAGTGGCTAGAAATGCGTGCACTTCGCCGGTATTCAGGTCAACTCCGAAGCCCGCCACCTGTCCCCTATCGTTGACCATGAAAGCAGTCAGCAGGAACAGCGACGTCCCCGTCGGGACGACGGTGTTCAGGTCGGTAATAACGCCGTCATGCCAGACCACGGCTTTCGGCACACCAGTGAGTGGGTCAGGCCCGGCAATCGAGGCGCCGACTATATCCCAGGTTATTCATGCCCAGGCCGGCGCTGATGTTATCTCCTGGAAGCGTGCCCAGGTCGCGCATCCCGGTGCCTGGAGTCCACAAGAAGGCATGCGTGTTGATACCGTCCGGCAAAACCGAGACTCCCGTTACTTGCGTTTTATTGTTAATGGCGAAGGCGACATTGCCGGTTCCCAGCACGTTTGGATTTGCGGCACCACCAAGGTTGCCGAGATCGCGCACGGCTCCATTCTCGTCCCAGATGACTGCATGCGCGCCAATGGCGAACGGTGGCACGATGGTGTTGGCGCAGGTCCCTGTGCTTCCGACCGCCTGCCCCTTGTCGTTCACCCAGAACGCCATCCCGAGGCTGGCACGTGCAGGGAGAGGCAACTCATGTATTCCTAGTCCATGGCTAAGGTATCATCCACGGCCTTCCGGGTTCTTGCGGGGGGAGTGGAGCACGACGAGCCCCGTTCTGCAGCGGGTAGTTGCGGTTTCTGTGGCGATGCGCGAAGTGTTCTCGGACATTTATCTTTTTTCCGAGAATACTCACACACCGTATGTGCCGTGACTATTTGTACCTTTCCTGAGACCAGCGGCACTGATCAAGGATGGCCATCTCGGCGGGATCACTTTAGAGAACCAGCGAACTGAGGTTCGATGTTACCTACAAAGGTATATACTACAGAAACATCTGTGGTCGGACTGCTGGCAACGAGCCGGTCACTCCACCGTCTTGTTTAGAAGTTGGCAGTTCCACACAAGACCGGAAACTTTATGTCAGACCCAAAGGGTCCTGAGCAGGGTGAGAAAAGCGCCACCTTCCCTAGTCAAAGTTCCTCGGCTCGGCCGGGGGTGAACAAGACAGGCCAGGCTGTCGATACCCCTTCTCCCTCCGACCCGGGTCCGCTGTCTGACCCCCCGGGGGGGGTGGATTCCTTTTCTCAACAGGGCGCGATTCCTGCTGGGCCCTCAACTCCATTCTCAAAACTGTCGAACAGTGGCCTGCTCCACATCTCCGTAACTAAGGCTCGAAATGACGCGGACACGCCGGTTTCGTCACGCACCGAGGAAACGCTGGAGTCGCCGACGATAGTAGACGCTCCTCCTGCGTTCGAGGCACCCACCGCCTTGGATCTAACACCTGTGTCTAGCAATTCTGCGGCTATCGCTCCGGCAAGAAAATCGATCGGATGGAGTGGTCCACTACTCGAATCGGGAACCGTGCTCGGCGGCCGTTACGAGATTCTTCAACTGCTGGGCGAGGGTGGCATGGGTGCTGTTTACAAAGCGAAGGATAGCGAACTCGAGCGAGTAATTGCACTGAAAGTTATTCGGCCGGAGTTGGCGAGCAATCCGGAAGTCTTGCGGCGATTCAAACAAGAAACAATCCTGGCGAGACAGATCAGCGATCGCAACGTCATTCGCATTTTCGATTTCGGTGAAGCCGACGGCGTCAGGTTCATCACCATGGAGTACGTGGAAGGTGAAAGCCTCTACGACATGCTCAAGCAACGAGGGAAACTCCCGGTTGATGAAGTGGTTGACATCATGGAGCAGACCCTGAGCGGGTTGAGGGCAGCCCACCGAGAAGGCGTGATCCATCGCGACTTGAAGCCGGGCAACATTATGCGCGACTCCCAAGGTCGAATCGTGGTCATGGATTTTGGATTG
>JBLNFC010000008.1:0-3092 GCA_050263355.1 Acidobacteriota bacterium | reverse complement strand
CTCCGGTATCATGTGGCTTGGATCGGCACATGGGGGCATCTAAATGAAAACGCAAGTCGTAGTGTGCTTGCTGTGGCTCGCTGGTTCTCTGGCTGCCGCTCAAAACCTACCTGAGTCCTCGCAAAGGAACGAGAGTTTACTGGTTGCTCTGGAGAATGCCTGGAATCAGGCACAGTTGCATCACGATTCGAAGGCACTAGACGGGTTAGTGGCTGATACGTTCATCAGTACGGACAATGATGGCACATTCATGACAAAGGCCCAATTCCTCGCCGACAATAAAGATCTTTCTTACGCGCCCAGCGTTATGACAAACACTGACGAGAGGGTCTTTCTGTATGGAAATACCGCTATCATCGCTGGAATCTACCACGCCAAAGGGCTTAATAAAGGTAAGCCCTTCGACCATTATGGGCGATTCACCGATACCTGGATCTACTTGAATGGCAAATGGGTGTGTGTCGCCACTCACACAAGTGCTCTCAAGAAATAGCAGCATTGGAACGGATGTGCCGAACAATGCGACTGGAGAATGTTCAGGAGAATATGGTTCACGTCAACCTTGAGAAATTAGGCGGTTTGAGAGTTGTCGAGTGTGACGGCAGGATCGTTCGCAGCGATTCCGCGTTTGCTCTTCGTGATTGCGTTACGTCACAAAGCGACGCGCGAGTCATTGTGCTCGACCTCTCCGAAGTGAATGCCATAGCGGAAGTCAACTTCCGGATTGCCAATTATCTAGGAGCCATCAGGAAAGAACGTTTGAAAGGGCCTAGTAAGCGTTAGTCGACTACTCGCGATCTACCTTCCCAGAAGGCCGTTTCTCGCCAGTTTCCGAGAAGAGGCCAGACATCGGCCTGAGTAATCCCTTCGCCTTCTCAATTCGATCGACAAGCAAAAATTAACGAAAGTTTTCGACGAGCATGATATCGCTCTCAACTTGATCCACGCGACCGTAGAGAATCCATTTCGCGTCAGGGGAAACGCTGAAAATCTCCGACGCAGGAGCGCGAGGGCCTAGATCCACGGTAGTTATTTCTTCCGTACGGCGAGTGGCAAAATCGAGGAATTTGATCTTAGCTAACCCTTCACTATCCTCGATAAAATATATCCCTTTGTCCAGCACACGCCACTTGTACACCTTATCGAGGACACGAATAGGGTCCCCTCCATCGACGGGCATCTTCCAAAACAAAAATTCGTCGTCCAAGTAGTAGAGAGTCATTCCGTCAGGTGCTTCTTGAGCAAAAAATCCCCCCTTCTTCGTAACTTGCATTGGCGCACCACCAGCGGCGGGCGCTTTCCAGATTTGCCACTTTCCGCCGCGGTCAGACGAAAAGTAAACCCATTCGCCATTCCGCGACCACGCCGGAAGGTTGTTTTCCGCATTTTCTGTTGTCAGGCGACGTGGCGAGCCTCCCTCGGAATTGAGGATGAAAATATCGCTGTGTCCTTGCACCCGCGAGTCAAAAGCGATGCGCTTGCCATCGGGAGACCAACAGGGGGAACCAGTGTCTGCCGCGCCGAGGGAGGTCAATTGTACTGGGTTCGAACCGTCGTCATTCGCTACCCAAATTTCAAAACTTCCCGACCGATCGGAGGAAAAAACGATGCGTTTACCGTCCGGTGAGTATTCCCCCTCCCCGTCCATCCGGGATGATGCGATCAACTTTTGGGGTGAGCTGCGCGCGCCCTTCGTGCCTAGGCCTTCTGTTCGCCAAATGTTCAGGTGATAAAGGGTATGAACGTATGCCATGCGATCCCCGCGCGGAGATATGGAAGGCGCACGCGCGTCTCCGCCTGCTCCGCTAACCAGCTCAGGCGTACCACCAGAAAGGGCGATCTCCCACAGGCTCGTTAAACCGGTCCGGTTCGAGGAGAATACGATTCGGGTGCCGTCCCGCGTCCACGCCAGTCCGCCGATGAGTCGGTTGTCAAAGGTAAGACGGCGGGGCTCACCTCCCGAGGTAGGCACAACAAAAATATCCTGGGCCAGGAATCCTGCTGCATGCACGAAGGCCGCCTTCTTGCCGCTGGGTGAAACAGCGGGAGACGCGAGGAAAGGCCCGCGCGGGGACACCAGTACCTTCCTTTCACCGTCGTCGACCGAGAGAAGCAGTATGCTAAAGCTTGGATCCTGAGGGGTCGTCTTATCCGCAACAATTAGATATTTGCCGTCCGGTGACCAATCCAGCGACCGGCCATCGACGGGACGTTGGAGGTAAGCGTCAGCGATTTTGCGTTCGGCTCCGCCCAACGCCGGGATCACATAATAGGCACTACCTCTGGCAGTCTCACGGAGAAAAGCGAGGTAGCGTCCATCGGGCGACCACGCAGGGTCGAAGTCTTTGGCGGGATCGGTCGTCAGCCGCAGGGGACCCCCGGCGCCGATCAACTTAACATAGATGTCGGCATTGTCGCCTTTTTCGCCCATCCACGCGTAAGCGATCTCGTTGCCGTCTGGCGAGAAAACAGGCGCGAATTTCGTGCCAGGAGAACTGGTGAACGGCACGATTTTCAGCGCCGTTTGCTGATGTTTGGAGGCCGTCGAGAGATAGAACCAGCCAACTCCGACCAAGGCGACTACTCCCACAGCAGCTAGCGGCCAAAACCATCGATTGGGCCTGCGTGGTTGCGTCATGTCAGGCACGCTGCCGGTAACTGTACTGAGTAGGACGGATCGCCCGGATTCCGTGTCACGCTTGAGGCGCTTCAGATCAGAGCGCAACTCTGCGGCCGACTGGTAACGCAGATCGCGATCTTTCTCTAGAGCCTTGTTGATGATCCTTTCGAATTCCGCAGGCAAGTCGGGATTCAGACGAACTGCCGGCGTTGGCGTCCCATCGAGGATGGCCTTAGAGATCACCCCCGAAGTATCGCCACGAAACGGAAGTTGTCCCGTGGCCATCTCGTACACTACCGCGCCAAACGAGAATAGGTCGGTGCGAGCATCGAGTTCCTTGCCTCGCACTTGCTCCGGTGACATGTAGGCCACGGTCCCCAGCGCACTGCCGGGGCTGGTGAGATGTTCTTCGGACTCAATCGTCGGAGCGTTCATTCCAACGGTATCGGGCTTGAGCGTGACCTTAGCCAGC
>JBLNFC010000007.1:0-4545 GCA_050263355.1 Acidobacteriota bacterium | reverse complement strand
TTTGATTTTGCCACCAACTCGCTAATTGTCCCCAAGGGGCAGAACGCGCAACTAACGCCGACGATTGCTTCATTCCTGCCTATCCAGCGAACTGGCTCGGACAGTTTGGTTAATCCAGATTACAAGACCTTTGCGCCTCGGATCGGCTTTGCCTACAAGATCTCCGATTCCCTGGTGTGGCGGGGTGGATATGGCATTTTCTACGGCGGGCAGGAGAGCGGACCATTCTCTTTCCCGAGTCCGGGATTCAATCCACCGTACTTCTTGAGCCAGAGTTTTAATTCACCGTGTGGTAGCCCGGTTCCTGCCAATGCCAATCCGAACGATCCGGGCAACTGCGCCATTGGATTCAAGCCTGGCGATCCCAGCCAAATGATTGCGAACTTCTGGACTCAGGGCTTCCCTTCCAACTCGCTTTCGGACCCGAACAATCCGCTGCTCTATGGAATCGATCGAAACATACGAACGCCGATGATGCAACAGTGGCATCTCGGGTTCGAATACCAACTGCCCGCCCAAACCGTCCTGGAACTCGGTTATGCCGGATCTCATGGTACGCACCTGTACGGCTTCTACAACGGAAACCAGGCTCTGCCCAGCACTGATCCCAATGCGCCGTTGGCTCCGCGGCGGCCATTCCCGGCAGTGGACGGAACCATCGACGCTTTCCGCGCCAACACAGATTCTAACTACAACTCTCTGCAGGCAAGCCTTCAGAAACGCTTTACGCATGGACTCATGTTTCAGGCATCTTACACATGGGCCCATGCCCTAGATGAGGCATCCAGTGCCAGCCTGGGCTCCTTGAATAACAGCGATTTTCGCGATCAGCGCTTTCCGGGAATCGAATACGGGAACTCTGACGTCGATGTTCGGCACCGCTTTGTGATCAGCTACTCCTACGACCTTCCATTTGGCAAAGGAAAAATGTTTGGTGGGAATGCCAGCGGCGTTCTCAACCAGTTGATCGGCAACTGGCAGATCGCCGGCATCACGTCTGCTTCTACGGGTAACTATTTCACAGTAACGGATCCGTTTGTAAATAGCTCGAATACGGACTGCGGCGGCACCGTCGGCTTCAACTGCTCACGGCCGAATGTGGTTGGCAATCCCAATGGCACGCCTTGTATCCCAGGTACGTTCTTCAACACCTGTGCGTTTGCCACCAATCTGGTTCAGGGCACCTTCGGAAACGAAAGGCGCAATCAGGTTCGTGGACCCGGGTACCAGACCTGGGACATGACTTTTTCCAAGCTGTTCCCGGTCAAGGAGCAGATGAGGGTTGAGTTCCGAGCTGACTTCTTCAATATATGGAACCACACAAACCCGCTATGGGGTCCGTTTGGCGCAGCCGGGCAGGTTGAACCGGTGGCGATCGAACTCGGCACACCGCAGATGGGACAGTTCCAGGCAGCGCGTGATCCGCGACTCATTCAGTTCGCGTTGAAGTTCTACTTCTAAGCTGGGGCGGGGTTGATAGAGTCCTAACCTAGGCAAAATCAGTAGCTCGAGGGGCCGAGGAATCATCGGCCCTTTCTTTTGTGGAAATTCATGTCGACTGCATCCACCACGAACGCCCCGCAAGGCCTCAAGCTTCGCCGGGCTCTAGGTCTTTGGGACCTCATCCTGTACGGGATGATTGTCATCCAGCCAACCGCGCCCATGCCGGTTTATGGGGTCATGAGTGTTCGCGCTCATGGACATGCTGTGACCACGGTTTTGATCGCCATGGTTGCTATGCTCTTCACTGCTATTAGTTACGGACGCATGGCGCGGGCATATCCGAGCGCAGGGTCGGCGTTTACCTACGTAGGCTCCGAAATCCATGCCGGTCTCGGCTACGTAACCGGATGGAGCATGGCCATGGATTACATGCTCAACCCCATTGTGTGCACGATCTTGTGCAGCAAGTTCGCTCTGAACTTCTTTCCAGAGATTCCTTACCCCGTGCTCGTGATCCTGTTCATCGCGATCTTCACAAGCCTCAACCTGTTTGGGATTAAGACTTCCGCGCGCATCAATGAGACTTTGGCGGCGGGCATGGGGATAGTAATACTCATCTTCCTGGCGGCAGCAGCACGTTATGTCCTGAAGACGCCGCACGACGGTTTAGCATTTTTCACGCGGCCCTTCTACGATCCGCAGACCTTTTCGTTTACGGCAGTGATGGGTGGGACGTCGCTGGCCGTCCTCACCTACATCGGCTTCGACGGAATCTCAACGCTCTCGGAAGAAGCAGAGAATCCCCGCCGAAACATTCTCTTAGCAACTGTGTTGGTATGCCTCATTACCGGCGCCCTCGCTTCCATTGAGGTCTACGCCGCGCAACTGGTCTGGCCAGGAGCACAGCCCTTTCCAGATGTCGACACCGCCTTCGTGCACGTTGCCGGACGCGCTGCGGGCGCATGGCTCTTCAGCCTCATCAATATCACTCTGCTGGTCGCGACAATCGGCTCAGGCATGGGCTCGCAATTGGGCGCAGCGCGCCTTCTGTTTGGTATGGGGAGAAGCAACGCAATCCCGAAATCGTTTTTCGGCGCGATCGAACCCAAACGCCGCATCCCTCGGAACAATGTAATTTTTGTTGGTGTGCTGGCGCTCGCGGGAACAGCGTTTCTCAGCTTCGAGCGCGCCGCGGAGTTGCTGAACTTCGGCGCCCTCTTGGCGTTCATGGGAGTCAATGCCGCATCCTTCGTGCGCTATTTCGTGCGTGAAAAACAAAAGACGATTACGAACTTCCTGGTCCCTGTTCTCGGCTTTCTCATCTGCCTTATGCTCTGGTTGAATCTCAGCCGGCCGGCTAAGATTGCGGGCGTCATATGGATGTCTGCTGGAATTGCTTACGGGGCGATCAGGACGCGCGGGTTTCGCTCAGAACTGGTCTCGTTCGACGCTCCCGCGGACGATGAAGTCGTGGAAAAAGCCGGGGCTTAAGAATGCGCGTTCGCTGTGCCCATGTTTAGCGTACCTGCACCAGGTCGGAGGATATAGGAGGAAGTGTGGCCATAATTCTGCGTCTTGTCCAGCAGTTTCATCCATCCAGAAAACAGGAGTTTCTGGAACTCGAAAAGGAGTTCGCCGCATTGGAGGATCGGGGAGTCCTCCCCAAGGGAGAGCGGATGATGCCCATAGCGGCTCGGGAGCCTGCAAACACGTTTATCTGGCAACGACGATTTGAGAATCTCAGCGCGGCAGAAGCTACCCTTAAGCTCTTCGATAGCAGCTCAGAACACACGGAGCTAGCCAAGAAGCAACTGCCTTGCTTCACCGACGCATGGGTGGAATTCTACGAAGTACTTGATCTTTAGTTAGCCGCTTCACGCCAACTCGACTTCCACCTTTTTTGTTGGCGCTTCTATCTTCGTAATGCGGAAGCTGCGCACCTGTCCCGCCTTGAGTTCTTGCGGCTTCGATGCTTCCGCAGTTGCGCCACTTTTCCAGCGCGCTTGCAGCATCGAAGTCATGGATGCGAGGTCGGTCTTTTCGCCAGCAGAGGACGCTCCCGAGGAAGCTGCCTGCGTAGCACCCGGAATCGGGATTCGACAGGTTGCCTGAATGCCCTCGCCCAGCTCGACCTGTGCGCTATCGCCCGAGACTTGCATCACGCGGCCGCTCACTACGTCGCCTTCCCGGTGTTCGGCAAGATATTCGTCGATGCTTGTCGGAGCCAGTTGCCTGATTCCAAGTTTCAGTCTTCGTTTCTCGGTGTCAAGCTCGAGTACTTGCGCCTTCACGGACTGTCCGACCTTAAGCACGTCTTGCGGATGATTAATGCGCTTTTCGGCGCTTAGGTCGCTAACGTGAATCATGCCTTCAATACCTTCGGCGACCTGCACAAAGGCGCCAAATTTTGTGACGCTTACGACCGGTCCCTCGACTACTGAACCGACCGAGAATTTCTGCGAAATGTCGGCCCACGGATCACCTAATGCCTGTTTGAGTCCAAGTGCCATGCGCTTCTCAGCCGCACTAACTCCTAGGACAACGGCCTCGACCGTCTCGCCAGGTTTCACCAAATCGCTGGGCTTCCTGACTTTTCTGACCCACGACATCTCCGAAACGTGAATCAATCCTTCCACACCGGGCGCTAATTCGACAAATGCGCCGAAGTCGGTCACCCGAGTTACCGTCCCGCGCACCCGTTCGCCAACCTTGTACTTGTCGGGAACAGAATCCCAGGGATGTGGCCGCAACTGCTTCATCCCCACAGAGACGCGACGCTTCTCCGCGTCCACCTTGAGAACTTGCGCATCGATCTGCTGGCCAACCACGAGCACATCGGCAGCCCGGGCGACACGGCCCCACGAGATATCGCTGATGTGCAACAGCGCATCTGTACCGCCAATGTCGATGAACGCGCCATAATCGGTCAGGCTCCGCACTGTGCCGCTCACCAACTCGCCCTCCTTTAGTTCGGAGTAACGGCGGTCCTTGGCTGCCTGCTCTTCTTCTTCAGCAATCACTCGTCGATCGACCACGATGTCTTCATCGGCTTCATCGAGCTTGGTGATTCGGCAGCGGATCTCCTGTTCAACCAACTCCTCC
>JBLNFC010000006.1:0-3578 GCA_050263355.1 Acidobacteriota bacterium | reverse complement strand
GGCCGCTGATTGCGTACAGGAGCGCGCCATGGCGAAAGAATTAACCTGGGACGACGCTGAAGATATCGGCATTCTTCTCTCTGAAGCCCATCCTGAGGTGAACCCGCTGGAAGTGCGTTTTACCGATCTTCACCAGTACGTCACAACGCTGCCCGACTTTAAAGACGATCCCAAGAAGTCGAACGAAGGCAAACTGGAAGCCATTCAGATGGCATGGCACGAAGAGTTCCTCGACCGCACCCAGGGCTGACCGAAATTCATCCCGGTGGCCAGCTCAAGTGCCGTCCACCGAGCAAGTGCACGTGCAGATGGAATACGCTCTGGCCTGCTCCCGGGCCAACGTTGAGCACGGTTCGGTAGCCATTCTCTATGCCACGTTCTTTCGCGATCCTGGCCGCGACCACATGGCAGTAGCCCACCAGTTCTGAATCCTCCAGCGTCGCTTCTTTCAATCCGCGAATGTGCTTCTTGGGGATGATCAGAATGTGGGTTGGAGCCTGAGGTCTGATGTCGTGGAAAGCGAAAGCACGCTCGTCCTCGTAAACTTTCTTGGAAGGTGTTTCGCCCTTAATTACATTGCAGAAAAGACAACCTGGTTCAAAGTCGGACATGCGCAGTAGTTTCAAGTTTTGGGTTTCAAGTTGCAAGAGGCAAGTCGCAACCGAGCGGCCTCAGAACGAAGCAGCCGCAGGGTACGCGCCGTTGCCTCTCTGGTAAGAAACCGCAGATCCCTCGCTATTGCCAGCGATGACAATAATAGGCGTGATTACCCAGAGGCAGAGCGGAGAGCCTAAAAACTAGTCCAGCCTGACAAGAAAAACTGCTCCCTCATTCGTTTGGGTGGTCTGAGCCACTTCTTGCGCACGCTGCTTGTCATCGTCCTTCACGCGTATGCGTACCCACCAGTCACCTGTCGGACTAGGAAAGCTGAGAACTTTTGCGGTGCGGTATTTTCGACTCAGATGACCGACAAGCTTGCTGGCAGCGTGTTCATTCTCGAAGGCGCCAATTTGCACCGCCCACTTGCCTCCGCTCTCGATCGACGCCGGTGTTTTCAGCACGTCGACTCTGACTTTTGCGAGTCCCGCCTGCCATACGTCGACCTTCTTGGCGGCTGCCAGCGAGAGATCGACGATACGGCCTTCTATAAATGGGCCGCGATCGGTAATCCGTACCAGGGTCGAGTTGCCCGTCTTCAAGTTGGTTACACGCACGATCGACCCCAGTGGTAGCGTACGATGCGCCGCGGTGAGTGCGTGCATGTTATAGATTTCGCCATTGGAGCCGCGCCGGTTGTGATATGGAGGTCCGTACCAGCTGGCGATCCCAGTTTCACTGGAGATAGGCTGCGCATCGGGTGACACCAGGAAAACGTCGGCGTCTTCCTCCGGCTCCGCTGGTTTACGTCTGGGAGGGACGGGAGCAGTCGTCGCAGGAGGCACAGGTTGGGCTTCAGAGATTGAGGGCGGCGGGGGAGCACTGAGTTTTGCCTGCTTGTGCCGGCTGCAACCGGTGGAAGCCACGATGGCTGCGGATAGTAAAAGAAGAAATCGGACTTGTTTCAGGATGGTGTCCGCTTCTGCTCGTCGAGGTAATCCGCCATTTTGCCTAGTTTCTCCGCGGCTACTCGCAAGGCATTGGTCGAATGAGTGCGGATCGCAGGCACCACCTCGTTGTTGAGATAGGTGATCAGTTCGGCGGTTTCCCGCTCTAGGCGCTCGGCTACAACGGCCACTCGCTGATTTACGCGCGCGCCAGCATCTTCCACCTTGCGGTCGAAGTTCCCCATAATGATGTCCTTCAAGCGCGGAATTTCTCACACATCTACCGCGGATGCCAGGCCCCGTCATTATTTCCTGCTCCATGACGAGGGTCAAGCGCGAGGCATCCAAACTGCCACTGCCTTCTCGGTAGGACGCACGTCCGCCGGCAATGGTTGCTGTAAAATCGCGCCATGCGGATCCGCCTCTGGCTGGTATGGCTGCTGCTTGCAGTCGGTCTTTTGACCGGTTGCTCGGTATGGCCAGAACGTAAGCCGCAGAAATGGACTGATGTCACCGGCGGTGAATCGCTGGAGCGCGCTTTCTGGAACGACCTCAAAGCCAAAAACTGGAAAGATCTCGAACCGCACATCGCTTCCAACTATGTTCTGGTTACGCCGGACGGCACATTCGATCATGCTCAGGCGCTGGAACGGTGGAAGTCTCTCGACCTTCAGGACTACTCGTTGGGCGATTTCAACATTCAACTGAGTGGAAACGCATACATTGTCAGCTATTCCGTCACCATCCGTGGAAAGCTTGCCGGCAAGCCGCTTCCGACAACTCCGGTCCGAGCGATGAGCGTGTGGCAGCAGTACGCGCGCGACTGGCTTACACTGGCGCACTCAGCGACACCGGCGACCGACAATCCGCAGAACACGGCGCAATAGCCGCACAATCCAGTTGACGCAAACGTGTTAGTGCCAGCGGGTAGTGAAGTTGGTTTGTATTTGCTGGTTGAAAGTTGCCCCTTTTGCAGGTAATCCCCACTCTACGGCAGTATTGTCAACCGGGCCATCCAGGGGTTCAGCCATCACCACGTAAGAGTCTGCAGGAACGCCGCTGATAGTGAACGATCCGTTGGGAAGCGTCAAAGTGCCTATTGGTGTCTTTCGGATGTTATTGAACGCGGCGAATGGATCGCTTGCGGTGGTGGAGTTCGCGAATACATGGGCGGCGAAAACAGGACTGCCATTGGGTGCCATGTTTACTGTTCCGGTGATCTTGCCTATCGGCACGACCGGAGCGGGCGAGGGATACGAAGTGGAGATCCCCGCGAGATCGTCGTAACTGAGGGTCGTAAGAATGCATGGAGCAAAGGGGTACATGATGGCTCGTGCGATGCCTGAGTGATCCAACCCGAAGAAGTGTCCGATCTCGTGGGTGGCCACGGTTTGCAAGTCTTGAGGGCTCGAGGTTGAACAGGGGGTGGCTTGCGGATCGGTAACGAAGCGCACGTTATTTTGCGGGTTCGGATTGAAGTAAATGTCTGCCTGACTGATTACACCACTTCCGTTGGAGAAAGTAGTCGTGAGCGCCAGGGTGCCGTCGCTTGCGCTGAAGTCTACTCCGGTACAGACAAAGCACACCAGATTCGTGCCATTCGGCACATTATTCGCATCGGTAATGGTCGATGTTCCCGGGCTGGAGATTACGCTTAAGTTGGTGTCAGGGGCTGTGGTCCAGGTAGCAAAGGCCGCCTGTATTACTGTTGTTACCGAGGTGGATCCCGTAATCGCTGAACTCCGGGTCGGATTGATAAGCCAGTTGATCGGTTGCGCCCCTGCAGGCCAAGCATCGACTGTATAGGCATTTGGACCCGTTCCGGTTGCCTCCGGCACGAATGGGTATACCGGACGAACAACAATCATCAGCAACGCAGCCAGGATGATTGGAATGGCAAAAGACATCACACGCAGTGCTTTCATTGCTGCACCGCTTTCTGTACTAGGCTCTCCAACTCGTCAAGGCGAAGGCGATTACCCTGATAAGACGTGACCTCTCCGGTGCTGACCGAGTAGGCGCTTACGTCGGGCA
>JBLNFC010000005.1:0-2727 GCA_050263355.1 Acidobacteriota bacterium | reverse complement strand
TGCGAGACTCGACCAGTCCAGCTAGCTCCTCAGCCATCACCCGGCCCATTTCGATGGAATCTGCGACGATCCTGAACGGAGTTCTTCGGTCAGGGTGGCCGACAAGTTCGCGGCCCGGGATCTTGCACCAGCGGTACAGATTTTCTTTTGCCACAGTTCCCATCGGCAGCCTTCTTTGTTTACGGTATGGAGTAGTAGATGGTGAAACGTTTCACCGCGACGAGGTTACTCAGCGTGTCGTGAGCTTGTCAAGGCGATGAAGTACGAGGGAGGCGGCCAATGACCTCATTGGGCGCTCCCCGATTGACAGTGATCGGTCGCTTGCCTGATTTTGAGAACGACCAATCGCTCCGATCTGAGTTGTCGAGAGGAATACTATGTTACTAACTGCGTTGAGGGAGGAAGTTTTAGACGCGAACCTGGAGCTGGTTCGACGAGGCTTGGTCCTCTATACGTTCGGCAACGCCAGTGGCATCTCGCGAGAAGATCATCTGGTTGTCATCAAACCCAGCGGCGTTCCTTACGAGACGATGAGACCTGAGCACCTCGTGATCACGGATCTCAGCGGCAATAAGGTGGAAGGCGATTTGCGCCCGTCGTCGGACTTGCCCACCCATCTTGCGCTCTACAAGTCGTTTCCCGAAATTGGGGGCGTGAGTCACACTCACTCGGAATACGCAACCGCTTGGGCGCAAGCTCAGCGCGCAATTCCATGCTTCGGCACCACTCATGCCGACTACTTTCACGGTCCAGTGCCGGTTACAGAACCTTTGGCCGATCACGAGATCGCCAGCGACTACGAAAAGAATACCGGGCAGGCTATCGTCAGACTTTTTCGTGGAATAGATTACTCAGCCATCCCCGGCGTGCTGGTCGCGAATCACGGGCCGTTCACTTGGGGATACGACGCCCGAGCAGCCGCGCATAATGCCGTGATTCTCGAATCCGTCGCTCGCACCGCCTATCTCACCCGGTCCATCTGCCACGACGCACCGCCCGTCACGCGCGGGCTCCACGATAAGCATTTCCTCCGGAAACACGGCAAGGATGCCTACTACGGACAGGTGAAAAGAGACTAGGTACTCTCGCTGACAATTCCATTGTTGCGGGTGGAGCATCCCACGGGAGCGAAAATTCCTTCCGTCAGTGACTTCGCGATGGCAGGCGAGTGCTGTCGTTCATCCGCCTGCGAGAGTCTCTGATTAGACGAAGAAAAGCCTTTGTGAAAAGTTTGGCTCAGTGTCGATTCTCACCTTCCTCGCTCGACGTGGTTATAGAGCGCGGGGAATTGAGACGAACCTCTCACCAGCTGCGCTCCAACACTAACCCGGGAATAACAATGAGTTTCGCACTGTTGATTGTCAACGCTCACCGGAGAGCATGTGCCTAGAATTACTCTTTTAGACTACATGGCGCAGCCCTCGCGCTCGGTTGGCAGGCGAGACGATCTGTCACTTCCAGACACACCAGAGTTCATTTCTTAAAGGAGAAAACAAATGCGTGTAATGGTTATCGTTAAGGCTGATAAGAACTCAGAGGCGGGCATAATGCCAAGCGAGAAAATTTTGACTGATATGGGCAAATACAACGAAGAGTTGGTGAAGGCCGGCATCATGTTGGCAGGCGAGGGCCTGCATCCAAGTAAAAAAGGGAAGCGCATCAGATTTTCTGGAGCCACGCGCACCGTCATTGACGGCCCATTTACCGAGACAAAGGAGCTGATTGCCGGCTTCTGGCTTTGGCAGGTGAGGTCGATGGAGGAGGCTGTGGAATGGCTGAAGCGCGCGCCGTTTGACGGCGGCACGGAGGTGGAAATCCGCCCTGTGTTTGAGGCGGAGGATTTCGGTGCTGAGTTCACTCCCGAGCTCAGAGAGCAAGAGGAACGATTGCGTGCAGAAATCTCCGCCAAGAAGAAGTAAGAGCCCGAATAGGTATAAAACAATTGGCCAGAGATAGCCGTTATCTCTGGCCGATGTGGTTCTTAAAGCGCTACGTTGCGGTCATTAGTTAAGTCCTTCTGCGAGGTGCGCAAAGATGCACATCATCTTCTGATCGTGTCGGTGTCACGCGCACTGCTCCCAGTTGCAATGCGAGCACTGTTTCCGCCTTGAGAATGACCATCATCTAATTCATGGATTTATGCATTGCGAGCGAAGTTCTTAAGAGCTGGTGCAGTCAAACCTTGGGGTGGCGCCAGCATTGAGGGATTCAGACGGGGTTGCTATAATCGACAACGTTCCGCACGCTCCGGAATATCTGGTTGCTGGCATCACTTCCCATCCAGTTCAGCGTGTTTCGAACAAGGTTCGTGCGGGACCGTCGCCCGAGCTTTTTGCAGCGAGTGGCCAGGTAGCTCAGGTGGTAGAGCGCAGCCCTGAAAAGGCTGGCGTCGGCGGTTCAACTCCGTCCCTGGCCACCATTCTTTCAAAGCACTTATTCGGATTAGCATGTTTTTCTTCAGTCCGCTCTCAGTCCGCATTTGGAAGCGCCGTCGAAGACGGTCGCTGTAGCCCGATGATACTGAAGAACTTAGGCAGCCGCCATTCTTCTTCAGTCCGCTCTCAGTCCGCTTTGATCCGCCGCGTGGCTGAGAATCGTAACAATAATAAGGAGCAGCGGATGTGACAGGATGGTGAGAAATGTTGCAAATGAGCTGTGGCGCTCGGGCAAACAGGAACGAATCGAACTATTTCTTGTTTGCCAACAAGTCGGGAGTTGATGGCGATA
>JBLNFC010000004.1:0-9016 GCA_050263355.1 Acidobacteriota bacterium | reverse complement strand
CGGCCCACGATGGATTCTATGCTGAATTGAGGCGCGCCAATATCGTGCAGAATGCCATCCAGAGTGAACAAAGCCTTGCGGAACATCACGAGCGAAGTTGGCAGGCGGATGCCTTCGTAGGCAATTTGCTCGACAAGGTTCATGGCATCGACTGCGCCCGGAACGCGTTTCACGGGCAGTTGATTGAGAAATGAGGTTACGCAACCGCGTATGATCTTCGTCTTTGATCTCTCGCGCCGTCCCTTTCGGTTGCTGAGTGCCTCGATTGCATTGCAGGCTCCGATCGGATCCCGCAGAACCACGGTCATGAGAAGCATCGTGAGGTGACGGCGCTCGGCGCGCGTCAAACGATCGGTAAGAGCCCAATCGAGAATCACCAACTCTCCGTGCCGGCGGTCGTAGAGAAGATTGCCCGCATGCGGGTCGGCGTGGAACATCGCGTCCACGCCGCGTGCAAATAGCGGAACGGCGATTAGAGCCTCGACCAGTTGCTGAGAGACATGAGCCCGTTGCCATTCGGGCATGCGCCGCACTGCATCGGTGACTTTGATGCCGCGCTCTTCCGTAACAGCGGTGATTCTGGACGTACAAAGAGGTTTGATCACCCGTGGCACACGAATCGAGGTCAGACGTTTGTACAATGCAGCTGCCTCCGCCAGAGTTGTCTGTTCACGCCTGAACTGCACCTCATGCTGGAGAAGTCGGCGCACGTCATTGAATGTGTCAGGCAGAACATGCTGGGCAAAGCCGTATTCGCGATGCCGGGAACCCATGTATCTCGCGAGTTGACCTAGCAAGTCCATGTCCTCAGCAAAGCACTCGGGGATGTGAGGCTTCAGGACTTTGAAGACGGCACGTTCGCGACGATTGACGGCCGGGTTGTGCCAGGTGAAGCGCACGACTGCACTAACGCTACCTTCAAAGAAAATCTTGGTCTCAATTTCCACTGCAAACGCGTCGAGTTTGGAACCCAACTCATCCTGGATGATGTTGCGAATTTGCGTGACATCGTAATCACAGATCCCATTTTCGAGCTCTGATAATGCGCGACGTAAAGCAGGCGGCAAATGCCGGTTTCGTGCCAACACCTGTCCCAGCTTTTGCAGTCCTGGAACTTTGGCAATCAATTTCAGCAGCCGTGTCTCGGGTTTTGTATCGAGCGGGAGTTCGATCTGCTCAGCGAGTTTTGGGGCCAGGCGCGAAGTCGAGAGTCGCGACAGCATGAATCGCATGGCATCGTGAACTAATGGACGCCATCGGACATAAATTTGAGGAACGAGGGCTTCAGCCGGCAGGAATTGCAGAACCCATTCCGCAAGCTCGTCTCGAAACCGCTGGCCGTGGCGCGCCGTGAGGACTGCCTCAATCGCCTTGGTTCTTTCAGCGGTACTGATGCCAGGCGAGAGAAGCGGAAACAACAGCTGCGCCGGCGAGGTGTTTTGGACAGGCTCTTCGATTCGAGATGGTGCATTCATTGCTTTACTTCAAGGAATCGGATTGGCATTTCCAGCCATCTCCAGAACAGCACCATTTGCTGTTTCCAGCTCTTCGCGTTTACCGTTTGCGTGCCAAAGGCGGATGCGCGCGTGCGACAGGCTATTATTCAGAACGTCGAACGAACCAGCATGACTTGTCTTCTCATAACTCAAGCGATGAATGCCTGGTCCTCGCGCATCGGCGAAAAATTCAAGCCGCGATCCTTCGGAACCAATTGCGGCAAATTCCCAGCACAGATTCTCACGGTCTCTCAGGCTTTCTTTAAAGTTTCGAAACACTTGTGATCTGCCGTTGTGCCACAACACTGCTTTTCGAAACACCATGCGCATGGGCATGTCGTATACCAATGCTTCCAGAGTGCTCGTAGCAGCATCCCCACGACAGAAAAAGGCATGGCCCCAAACCCAGAAACCGCGATGCCTGTAGCCGCAATTGTGTCCTTGGAGTCCGTATCCCACTGTACTGCCTTCAATTGTCCGACCATCGAGCGTGATACATCCCGAAAAGGTCGCATCGGAATGAGGTGTGCGCGAAAAACCGATCCACCCCTTATCGCTCAGCGTCACACGAAATGTGGACCGATACTGCAATTGCCAGGAAACTTTGTGTCCGGCGTTCTCCAACGACCCTCGACAGCCGTTCTCGGTGATCTCGTTGCTGCCACAAAGAAGGTGGAACGGAGAGCGATGCCTTGGGCTGAGATCAAGATCCAACAGCGAGAATCCCTGGATAATGGTTGTGGGGCGTGCATTGAGCGGAAACCATGTCGCCCATACCTGGACCGGCATTCGCTGCGGAACATCGGCGTGCGGCGGACGGCCGGGATTCAGTAGCAAGTAGCGGAACCACCATGCGCCTGAACCATCCGCCAGATGCAGACGAACGAACCAGACCTCATAACGACGCCGAGTCGACAACGCGGAGAACACCTCGTTTAATGTCTTCTCGGATGACACACATGCCTGCTCTTGACATGCCTGTCAGTCGGCTGCGACAGGCGTTGGAACAGCCGTATCTCTAAATGCGTTTGTTTGTGCCGGTTCACGCTGCGAAATGAGCCTAGTCGTGGGAACTGGTTTGGACATAACCTGCGACTCAGGAACGCTCATTGGCCGCCGGCTTCGCGTTTGCCGCTTCAGTTTACCCTTCGATTTTCTCGGCGAGGGCTTTCGGCCGAGTATTCTTTTCATCTCATTAAAACTTTGCTTCAGTAAACTTCCCAGGCGTCCGAGGTCAGGGGCGGCATGAGCATCGCCGCTAAAACCAAAGTACGCGACTCCGTTGTAACTCAGAATTGCGCAGTTAAGCGCCATTTCCCCGCCTATTGGCACGTAGGGATACCAGTCCGTCATTCGACGTCCGACGAAATATAAGGGGGCTTCTGGTCCTCGGATGTTGGTGCAGACCAGGTTGAACGGAGTAATGGGCAAGAGGCTCGCAACGGGCCCCCACAGCGCTTGCAAGCTAGCTGGGACCGTTCCCATCATCCCTGCGGCTAACCCGAACAACTCGGCAATGTGAGCATTTTTAAGGAACTCCATCCTGTGCTGGACAGCTGCCAGAAGCCGTTTAGGATCACGTATTCCGAGCGGTACCGTGACAGGCAGCAGCAAAATACGATTGCCTAGCTCATTTGCATCGTTAGCGCCGCGAACATTGACGGGTACCATCATACGTATGTAGCGGCCTTTCACCTTGTCACCATGTAGTTCCGAGTATCTTGCGATGGTGGAAGTCATAAGGGCAAGCACAACATCATTGAAGGTCGCGCCACACTGCTGCCGAACAGCCTTGATATGTTCGATAGGAATTTTTGCAAACTCGAATTTTTGCGGGCCTTGGTACGTGATATTGAAAAAGAGGCGCTCGGTGGGTGCTGTGAGTTCGGGCAGTAGTTTCGTCAGCTTCGCCATGGGCCAATCACTCGAAGCCACTGTAGCGCTCATGGTGGAGAACTCGGAGTACGCATTAAGGATACGGCCAAGAACATCGGAGTAACTGCTGAGCCATCCGTCCAAGAGTTGCGTCAATGGATCATTCTGACGACGCACAGGCTTCCGGCGCTTTATTTTGCGTAGAGCGGGTGGTTCCGGACTCGAGTCCAAAATCGCATTCATGAAACCGACGCCTGCGATGCCGTCAGCCAAACAATGGTGCATACGGGTAATGAGCGCCGTGCGAGTGCCACGCAATCCGGTCACCAGGGTAAAGTCCCAGAGGGGCCGCTGTCGGTCCATGACAACACTGAGTAGTTTGCCCGCTAGGCTTTTGAGTTCCGCATGGGTTCCATGTTTGAGCCTGACTTCGCTTATGTGATTCCGAATGTCAAATGCAGGATCAGATTCCCAAGCAGGAAAGCCGATGTTCAGCGGGGGGACGACAACGCGTTGGTAATAGCGCGGAAATAACGGCAGTTTCGCTTCAATCGCGCCGATGCACCCCTCGAGTGAGATTTCTCCGTCGAAAATGCTGACACACGCGATGTTGAGGGGCATGCCCGCGCGTTCCAGATAAAGGAAGAGAGCATCTCCCCAGGAAAGGCGGTCACCTTCCAGACCGCTTGTCATGGCGATCCTCCGCTTCCCGGATGGGAGGATTACACCCCACCCGCTCCTGAGCTGTGACACAATCCGCGTTCAGCAACGCCGCGGCTTCGAGGCACACTCGTGTTTTTTCTTCTGTGCAAACATTTTCGCTGTCGAGCAAAAAATGAAGTCGGGTTGATTCGGGAGTACTGATCATGATTCTCTCGATACGTAAGCGGCTGGGAGCCGCGTGCCGGGAGCACACGACCGAAGCTTAGGAAACCACGACCTGGAATGCGGTGACGTACGTCCGCCACATCGGTGACGCAGGACGGTGAAGAAGCGAATCGGAATTGCTTCTGCGCTGAGGCGCGGAAAAGTTCGGAAAGCTCAAGGTGAGCGTCTCTTTCGGTTTCATCGCGCAAAGCGCGAGTGCCACCTGTGGAAAGTCTTAAAATGGGTCACATGTTGCACGTACCTGTGATATGCCTCACAGACTCTTCGCGGGTTTCACAACATAATCCGGACGAAGCATCCGCCAAACGGATGCTACTTGGCTCCGAGGTTCGCTACTTGCAATTCAAGCGTCCATAGCATCTTTAGATTGCTGCCATTGGGCTTGAGGTCGCCCCATATTTGGCCAGAGACGCGAGGTTGGCCCGCTGGACTTTTGATTTATAAGTTTTTTGCACTACATGTAATCACCGCAAGTCAGCAGTAGTTCCTCTCAGCGAGTAGTTGCTTCCTTTACGCGGATTCTTCGGTGTCAGTTCAACGTCGTGTGAACGAATCGGCAATTCGGTCAGCATGTTCTGCGCGTGCGTACGCCCTGACCTGAGTTACGACACCCCGGTTCCAGAGATCTTCGACGTCAGGAGTACTAAAGCATGGAGATCCAGTCCCCCGCTCAGGCGTCTTATTGGATAGTGTCGGGGCAAAGCTTGTTCTTGGTGATGCATGTCTTGGGGCTGGCGTGTTTCGCCTACATCATGTACAGGCGCCTGGTTCCGCTACTTCGAGCACAGCCTGATATTCGCTTCGATCAGCCCTGGCTGCGACTTGGTAGAGTCGCGAAGTACTGGCTAGGCCAGTGGCGGCATCCGCGCTACAAGGGTGCCGGACTACTGCACATCCTCATCTTTATAGGTTTCATTGTTCTTGCTGGGCGCGCTTTCTCTTTGCTGATGATTGGTGCCTCGAGTGGCTTCGCGATGCCAGGCTTCTCCGGGACCTTGGGACACTTCTATGACATTGTTCGAGACTACGCCGCAACAGTCGTATTCATTTGCATGATCGTAGCCGCGGTTCGCAGGATTGTGTTCAAGCCTGCCAGGTACGCAGTCCCCGCCAGATTTGGGAGGCAGCGAGGTCAGGACGCAATTTTCCTGCTGGCGCTTATTGCCATCCTCATGCTCGCGGATAGCTTGTTCGAAGGCAGCAAGGCCGCAGCTCAAACGCAGCAAGGCCAGGCATCCGAGTTCCTTGCTGTCTTCTCACTTCCATGGATCTGCGAGCAGGCGCTTGCTTCATTTTCGCTGCCAGTGCTTTCGAAACTCGGACTCGGTGCGTACTTCATCCACAACCTGACTTTCTATTTCCTGCTGTGCTACCGGCCTTTCGGCATTCAGTTCCACGTGGAAACGTCGCTATTCAGCGTTTACTTCGCGAAGTTGGAACGCGAGGTTCTGAAGCCGGTGAGGTGGGGCGTGCATGACGAACAGTTGGATAAGTTGAAATCCATCGGAGTGAAAACTTTTGAAGATTTCACCTGGAAGCACATGCTCGATTTCTACTCCTGCGCCGATTGCGGACGGTGTTCAGATCAGTGTCCGTCCAATACGGCCGGCAGACCGCTGTCTCCAAGATTTCTCACCACCAAGGCACGGGACTATGCGTTCCAACACTATCCCGTTTTCGGGAAGGCCAACAACAGCAGTCCGCTGATCGGTGCCATCTATTCCGAAGATGAAATCTGGTCGTGCACAACCTGTGGCGCCTGCGAACAGGAGTGCCCGCTCTTGATTGAGTACATCGACAAAATCGTTGACCTTCGTCGAGGACTGATCGACAGCGGCAATGTACCCCAGAGCCTGCAGAAGCCCTTGAAAGCGCTGGAGAGCCGGGGCAATCCGTACGGGAAGATGGAGAAGAAGAGATCCGACTGGACGAAGACCAATGGAATTCAGCAAAGCTGCCCGATCAAGCTGCTGGACGGAAAGCAGGGTGCGGACGCGCTGTACTTTGTCGACAGCATTACTTCGTATGACGACCGGATTCAGGCCATCGGACATGCTACCGCCGGGATTCTGACCAGTGTTGGGGAGTCATTCGGAATCCTCGGGCCAGCCGAAAAGGACTCCGGGCACGAAGTGCGGCGCTTCGGCGAAGAAATTCTATTTTGCGCGCTGCGTGCTCACAATGTTGAAGCAATCAAGGCATCAGGCGTCCAAAGAATCGTTACGTCAGATCCGCATGCCTACAACGCGCTGAAGCATGATTATAAAGACATTCCGCCAGTGGAACATATCAGCCAACTGCTCGCCCGCGCGCTGAACAAAGGCACTCTGAAACTCAATCACGCTGAAACCAGCGACAAAGTTTACACATATCACGATCCTTGCTACCTGGGGCGACATAACCAGGTGTACGACGATCCGCGAGATGTACTCGATGCCATTCCGGGCCTTAAGCGAGTCGAGATGAAGCGGTCGCGGGACCGATCCTTCTGCTGTGGAGGTGGAGGACTCATGCTGTTCTACGAACCCAAGGAAGAGCAGCGGATGGGCGTGCTGCGGGTCAAGATGGCAGCCGAGGCTGGGGCGAGTGTGATTGTAACTGCCTGCCCATTTTGCATGGTCAATATAGAAGATGCAATCAAAGTGGCCGGGATGGAAGCAAAGATGGCGGCGATCGATTTAACCGAGCTGGTGGACCAGCACATCGTGCGCCAGGCGCCCGGCGGGATGCAAGCCCAACGAGAACTGACGGAGGTCTGAAATGGAAATCCTGGTTTGTGTACGCAGAGTGCCCGACACCTCAGAAAATGAGATTGAACTGAACAGTGCAGGCAACGACATCGAACGAGACGAGCTCGTCTATTCCATTAACGAATGGGATAACTACGCCGTTGAGGAGGCGCTCCAGATCGTCAGCCGGGTGGGCGGGAAAGTAACAGTGGTGACGGTCGGCGATGATGAGGACGAAGAGATTCTGCGCCGACAAATGGCTATGGGAGCGACACACGGGGTATTGCTCTCCGACCATCTCTTTACCGGCTCGGATGGCCGTGGAATCGTGGCAATCCTGAAAGCGTTCGTCCAGAAGGGCAACTACGAACTCATTCTTACTGGCGTACAAGCCGAGGATGGGGCCGCGCAGGTTGGTGGAATGCTTGCTGCGATGCTGGATTATCCATTCGCATCCCTGGTGAATTCGATCGAGATCCTCGACGGTAAGACCTTGAGGATCACTCGCGAAATCGAGGGCGGTAACAAGGAACTAAACGAGATCGATTTGCCCTGTGTGCTTTCCATCCAAACCGGCATTAATGAACCGCGTTATGTGGGCATGAGGGGCATTCGCCAGGTTGCCTCGGTGCCCATTCCAACGTTTGGCGCGTCAGACTTGGGAGTCAATCCCGAAATCGTCGGTCCTTTCGCAGCCAAGATAAAGCGCGTCGATTACTTCCTGCCAGCCGCAGGCTGCGGAGCCGAGATGCTTTACGGAAAGCCGGAGGAGATCGCGGACAAGTTCGTCGAGTTGGTCAGAACGAAAGGAGGGCTAAGCTAATGACCTCGATTTTTGCCTACATCGTGCACAAGGCTGGTGCGGTTGATGACTCGGCAGCTGAATTGCTATGGGCCGCGAGAAAAATCGATCCCGGTGCAAAACCAATAGCCATCGTCGCCGGCTTCGGATCAGATGTCGACTCGGTTTGCGAGACTCTCCAGCGGTCCTATCGGGAAGTCTGGAAGATCTCTAACGAAGCCTTCGCCTATCCCAATGCTGAACTCGTGCGAAAGGCGCTGATCAAAGTTCTGCCGCCGGGAAGCATCGTGCTGGTCCCCCACAATCATCTTGGAATCGATCTGTCGCCGGGTTTGTCGGTAAAAACCAACACTCCATTCGTTTCGGACGTCCTCGATATTGAGGGCCGGGAGGGATCGTGGCTGAAAGTGGTTCGGCAGGAATTTGGCGGCCAGCTTAGTGCGCACGTGATGTGCGACGTTTCCTGCGGTGCGGTCCTAAATATCCGGCCCGGTGCGTTCAAATGCCTAGAGGCCAGCTCAGGCAACGGGACCATCGTCGACAAGTCCGTCGAGATCGGTCCCATAAGCTCCGGACGCCGCTACCTCCACACTATTGTCGCTGAATCTGGTGATGTCGATATCAGCAAGCAACCGGTGCTCGTGTCCATTGGCCGCGGCATTCAGGAGCAGGACAATGTCGCGATCGCCGAGGAACTGGCCGACGCTCTGGGTGCAGTCGTCTCCTGTTCGCGACCGGTCGTTGACGCCAAGTGGATGGACAAGTCGCGGCAGGTTGGCACCTCAGGGAAGACCGTAAAACCAAAGGTTTATATAGCGTGCGGGATCAGCGGTGCCTTCCAACATTTGGCCGGACTCAAGGGAAGCCCGTTCATTATCGCCATCAACAAGAATCCCAAGGCTCCAATTTTTCAGGTCGCGGACGTCGGAATCGTTGCTGACCTGCTGGAGTTTCTGCCGATTCTGACCGAAAAAATCCGCGAAGCGCGATGCGTTTCGGCGAAATAGGGGCACGACATGATCACGAAAAAGACGCTGAAACTGAGTCTGAAGTCCTTAAGAGATTTTGCCAAACGTTCGTTGCCGGACGAGAAGCTTCTGGAACTCGATGCCAAAGATGAGTGCCCGCTCGATATCGTACGCACCATGTGCGACCCGGACCAACTGGCCATTCAACTCTTGTTCGTCCCGGAAGAGTTCGGCGGAATGGGTGGTGGGGCATACGAC
>JBLNFC010000003.1:0-6365 GCA_050263355.1 Acidobacteriota bacterium | reverse complement strand
GACGAAGGGTGTGCTTGGCGGTGTCGAAGAGAACGTCAGACATGTTGACGACGAGGCCGCGCGCGGTGTCGCGAGTCTGGAGAATGGTATTGAATTCTTGCAATAGGCGGGCGCGGAGTTCCTCGCGCTCACGCTCGGCTTGCTGGAGTTTTTGCTCGGATGCTGCAGCGGCAGCTACGGCGTCAGCGCGATTGCGCTCCGCTTCCGCCTGAGCAGCCTGTTGCTGCTGGAGAGCAGAGGCTTGGGCTTCGCGCTTCTGGCGCTCGGCTTCCTCACGCGCGCGAACTGCGGCGGTGGTGTCGGCCTCCGCGCTGATTGTCTGGGCCTTGGCTGTGGCTTCGCGATCCGCTGCCGCCCTGGCTTCGGCGTCTATACGCTCCTGCTCTATCTTCTTGATCGCGATTTCGCGAGCGTCTTCCGCGGTTTGCACCGCTTCACGCGCGACTGCAATCATAGCCTTCTTGTCGATGTTCTTCTTTGTGGCGTATACATCCGCTTGGTCCATCAGGCGGACAGCATGTTGGTAGCTATCTGTGGCGTACTTATCTGCGCCCTCGGACTGAGCGATACGCAGCGCATTGCGCGCCTCAAAGAATTCCAACGGCAGCTTGGCATTCAGGACCACCGGATCGAATTTGTAGCCGGTGGGGATGTAACCTCCTCGCTCGAGAAGGTCATACTTCGTATCCACCACTTCGGTAGTTCCCTTCGTGTCTTTGCGAACGACGTTTTCGAGCACTACCACGTTGCTGGGCTGCCGCACTGCATAATAAGGTTCCGCGGTTACGATTAGAGCGAATGCCTGAAGGTCGGTAGTAACGTCGAGCTTGCTGCGGTTGCCATTCAGGAGTACTTCACCCAGGTTCACGGCCCGGCCTTCGGGGGTAATCGCCCACAGGATGTAAGTTAGATACTCGTTGCCGAACGTCGTAGGTTTCTGGAGCCCATCGAATTCCACTTCGATTTCGATGTAGCCTTGCTTGCTCTCCACCTTGGCTTCGCCACTGGCTTTGGGCATGAGGTCCGTGCCCGCAAAGTTCAGCTTGGTGGCTCCGCCGCGGTGCTTATAGTTGACTGCCCGGGCCGTCCGGCTGATGACGGTCACCCTAAACGTGGGCGTCGGAACTATCGGTTCGACGGCCATTGTTGTTTGGGTCTGCAGAGTAGCGTCGGTTGAACTGCTTTGCGACTCAGACGGAGGGGGGATGGCCAGCGCGGACGCCCCCAAAGCCATAATGGATACCAGGAAGATTCTTATGATTTTCATGATTTCTCTCCTTTGAACGGACTCTCCTTTGGCAATGCTGAACAGTGGCGATTCCAAATACTGCTCAAAATTGACCAGAGTTGTTCTTCGTATGTCCGCGCGCGTTTCGCCCCTCAAGCGCTGCTCAGCTTTTCTAACGTCCAGCGCGTCATTTATGAATTAATTGGCTACCCTCTCATGCTGTTCCCATTTCGGGATGAACGAAATTTGCACGTTTCCCAATGAAGTAGAGGCGCATTCCAGAGATGATCAATATTGATCAGATTTTAGAAAGCCGTGAAATTACAAAAGTGATATCCCTCAAAGATGCTCACAAAAGCAGCCGTCCGCGCATCACGAGGGACAAGGAGAAATATGAAAAACAGCACGAAAGACAAGATCCAGGGCAGCTTCCACGAAGTGAAGGGAACCATCAAAGAGGAGGTTGGGAAGATTACGAAGGACCGCGATTTGAAAGCGGAAGGGAAGGCCGAAAAGAAGACAGGCAAAGTTCAACAGAGCATGGGCCATGCTAAAGAAACGGTCGCAAAGTTGAAAGGACAGCTGAGCGAGTTAAGAAAAACTGGATAGGCCATTCAGAAAATGAATTGGCAGAGTTGAAATTAGTATTGGATGTTTCTCGTTCTCAGCTTGCAGTTTCCGCTCGCGGTCTCCGCGCGGCCACTCTCAGGGGCGGCAACTGTCTTGACCCCTACCGTGGTGTCTTGCTTGTTCGCCCCGAACGTTTGGCCCATTTTATGCTGGCTGAAGGTTTATCTCTCTTAACTTCGCTTGCAGCCCCGTCGCCACTGTGCCCAACTTCCCGTCCAGTACCCTGGGAATCACCCCAGGTCGATTCAGGTCTGACACCGAGTCCGTCTGCGGTCCGGGTATCAACCTGCCCGGTGACTGGCAAATTCTCTGCCTTCTGGTACGCGCGAATACTGGCTCGGGTTCGTAGACCCAAGACGCCATCAATTTTGCCTCGATAGTGTCCTTTATCGCGCAGCGTGTCCTGCACCTTCCTGATCTCGTTCTTGACGATGAAGGCTGTAGCTCCTTCTTTGCTGGGATCAGATCCTGCTGCTGCGGTTGGTGGAGAGGCTGGTACCAACATTCCGGTCGTCAGAAGCGCGAAGGCTATTTTGGACCACCCAATCTTGCTCGCGAGAAACACGACTTTTCCTTGGGTCGGCCGTGGTGTTGTGTCGTTCATCCCAACGCGACCGGTTCCTATTGTAACTTTAAGAAGACGACCGGGGCGGCCGGGAAAACCGTGCTCTGTCGGGGCCGACCCTGTTCCGAGAGTGTAAGTTAGGCCGTCTGGTTTGGCGGCCAACTGCCCTTTTGAGACAACATATAGATTCGCTCATTTGCACAAGCCAATACTGTGCAGAATGGCTCATACGGTGAGTTCATCAGGCACAATCTCCCCTGAATTCGAGTTTTCCCGATTTGGAACCATCGAGTGAATAGGGCGCTGTGATCTTCGGATGCTTACGCTGTCCATGAAAGTTGTAAAATGCAGGCGTGGTCGTCTTGCAGATGTCAGGAGGTGCCTATCCAGGCAAAGGGAGGTGTCTATGTCTCCTGCTCGCCGACCCCACGGTCCGCCACTCAGAAAGAGAACCGTCCGCCAAGTTCCAATCAACGCGACATTCCAAACTGACCGTGGTGCCACAATTTCACGTGTAACGGCCAATAAGGGTCGGGGTTTCGATCCGCATACATTGCTGGCAACTATTGGCGACGGCAGGAAATTTGTGCTTTTCCCGAAGAGACAAGCCATCTTCACCCAAGGGGATGCCGCTGATGCGGTGTTCTACATCCAGACCGGCAAGGTAAAACTCACCGTGGTCTCGAAGACCGGCAAGGAAGCAATGATCGGCATATTAGGTGAGGGAGACTTTTTCGGCGAAGGTTCGCTTGCGGGCCAAGCGTTCCGCATGGGTACTGCAACGGCGATCACGGATTGCGCTGTTCTGCGAATCGACAAGAAGGCCATGATGGGAGCGCTTCATCGGGAACACGAAATTTCAGATTTGTTCGTGGCCTATTTGTTGGCGCGGAACATCCGTTACGAAGAAGACCTGGTGGATCAGCTCTTCAATTCCAGCGAAAAAAGGCTGGCCCGCATTCTTTTGCTGCTCGCTCACTTCGGCAAGGAAGGGGCACCGGAGAGCGTAATTCCCAAGATCAGCCAGGAGATGCTGGCGGAGATGATCGGCACCACGCGCTCGCGCGTCAGCTTCTTCATGAACCGGTTCAGGAAATTGGGCTTTATTCACTACAACGGCGGGCTGGAAGTCCATAGTTCACTTCTGAACGTTGTTCTCCACGATTAAGCCTTCCTGAGCAATATTGAACCGACGTACTCTGCTTCGTCCGACTAACATTCCTCTTCCCCTATCAAGAGTGCTGCTTCGAAGAAATCAGGTACTACATGAATGAAGCAAAATCTCAACCCGGGTATCAGCTATACGCTTCTGCCATTGTCAAGTTAGATCCCAAGCAGCTGATTGAGCGGGTGGTTGCGACTGAGGCGGCAATTCACGGTCGTCTGCGAGATTTGCAGTACGACAGCAACCATCATGAAGAGCGACAACTCATGGAAGACGCACAACGCACCCTAGCGTTTTTACGTCGCTGTCCTTAAGCGATGCGGCGCTATGACAACCTGTTCTCCGATTACACGCGAAATCTTGAGAAGGACGTCCTTCCTTTGCTTCGTAAGCAGAAAGGCTTTACGGATGAAATCACATTGTCAAACCCCGGAAGCCTGGATGTGATCGCAATCAGTATGTCGTATAACCGTGCCGATGCAGAGGCTCACAACACTAATACTTGGAGGTGCTCGTCGCGAGGAAAATAGTGCCGCTCTCCGGATTAGATCCAGCAAATGCTTGAGTTGCTCATGGCTGTCTTCGAATGAGCGTTCGGATTTCCGCGCGGGGCTAGTGGTTGAGAACGACGTTGAGAGGCGAGCTGTTGACTTCCAATGTGCCATTGTAGTGAATGAATTCGAATTTCCCGAACCTCCATGAAAAAGCTTACCCGCGCACCTGTGGTGGCCGTCATTTCTGCCAGTGTCTCCTTGAGTGATCTTGGGAACCACGGTCTCAGGAACTCGTCCTGCGAAATGACCGAGCGGAGAACTCGGGCCAGTCTCCCTTTACTGGAATTAGACAAGATTGTCAGCGAGATCCTCTTCATAACGGATATTACACAGGGGATTTTTGTGCGCCAACGCATAGTTATAACGTGCTGACGCTAAATGCCCGACGGGCGCGCTCATCCTCTCACTCTGCAGGGCTCAACCCACAATCGCGAAAGGAGGTACACGCGATGTCAGGCGTTCATGGCACAACTACCTCACCCAAGAAGACACAAACTTTTGCGGCCCCGGATCAGAACCAAGAAGAACTGATTCGCCAACGGGCCTATCAGTTGTATGTACAACGTGGTAGAGAAGATGGGCATGATTTCGACGATTGGATTGCCGCAGAGATGGAAGTGACTCGACAACTAAAACCAGTTGCAGCTTAGCTCTATTGGCGCCCGCCCTCACTCCTTCGGTTCCACATGAATGGGTGAAGCTGGATTACTGACACACGTGCTACGTCACACCGGCGCTTAAGCGATCCTGGCCGCTCACGTTAGTGTGCTTCCAGCTTCGCCCTGACCTTCCGGAGCGAAACCGATTTCGAACGAAGCCTATTGCACGAGCATGAGGTTCCCTGAGCGATCGCGGAGCACGAAATCTTCGTTGCCACGTAGGATCTCTCGAGCAATGAGGTCGTTCTTGCCAAAAAGCTGCACTTTGGAACCGATCACCGTGAGCTGATCGCCCGCGTTAAAGCTCAGTTTGTTGCTTCTCAGAATGCGCGCCGCAGCCAAGTGAACTTGTACGAGGCCTTCGGCAGTTCTTAACATCAAATGACTGCCAATCTCTCCTTCACTGACAGGACACGCAAGGTCGCGCAGCTCCGCAAGCTCACCTTTCATAGTTGCCTCGGAGCTGGGATCGTAGAGTTTTGCCCCTTGTGCCGGTACCCGATGTACGTTGACGCCCAGCATCAACATCAAAACAGCGATCAGCACAATCGCGCACAACGTCGCCAGCAACATGCTAGATAGTTTCATGACTGCGCCTCCTCTAAAGCTGCGGCTAAACCTCAAGCCGCGTGGGCCTGGGCCTGCCCAAGCATTTTCGGTAGCTCGAACGTGAGTACGCCCACACGCAATACAACCAGCGCTCGTCGCGTGTCGATTCGGCAGGGCAGATCGATCGTTTTCAGAATCTGGTCGGGACACCAGTTAATGTGCTCGACTATGCGGCCCTCTGTTTCCACGGCGCTCAACTTCTTCTTCGCAAAAATGACAATGCGCTGCGGCTCGACCCCGACTTTTAGTTCGTTGTGGTTGAATCCGAGCACGTTCACTCGCACGCTGATCTGCTTCGGGCTCTCAGCAAGCGATACGGAAACCGGGCACAATACTTCGGACTCCGCGCGGAACCAGTCTTCCCAATCGTGCCCGTGTTCACCGCCGCGAGCTTGGAACAGCTCGTACGCGCGACGGGTAATTTCCAATTGCGTTTCCTGGATGATCCACCCCAGCACCTCTGGCTCGACGGAGGCGATCTGCGTGGCGAGAGGATCGACTTCCGATCCGACAGCTCTCTTGAACTTCACAACATCCCTCCTTCGATGGCGGAAGGAGCGCCGCTCGCCTTCGAACGGCGAGTGCAATCCGTCTATGAACAGCCTAGCGGGACACTTATACATTTTAATGTTCTCGCGCAGCACCGCAGCTTGCAGTGACTACTGTCACCGCCCCTCGTGCCCATTTTATGGCATAAAACTCGGCATTCCTCAGCCCCCCTGGAGTGTGCTTCGTGAGCGAGGGCAGGTAGAGGATCATACCGCTGCCGTGTTCCTCGGGGGAGATTTGCTTCCTCGCTCAGCTTTCTCCGCAATTCAATTCGGACATGAGGATTTTGTTCACGACTATCCTATGTCGCAAGGTACGACAGAAAAGCAGGCGATTTTCGATTGGCAGACCGAGGCCGATCTGAGATCAACATCGGCGACGCAGCATGAGATCGCGAAAAAATCGA
>JBLNFC010000002.1:0-11179 GCA_050263355.1 Acidobacteriota bacterium | reverse complement strand
CATCTCGCATCAGCGTTCTCGTGTGGCGAAGACCGTCGTAGATGGCGGTGCAGTGCGCGCAAGTGGGTAGGTGAGCTTCAATATCGGCGCGTAGCTCCGGCTGCACATCCTGATCGACATAGTTCGAAAGCTCCCGGATCACCTCCAGACAGCTAATCTCCACAACTCCTCCAGTTCCGGGAACCTTGGACTAATTCTTGCTTCGTTTACAAAGTTCACCCTTTAACAGTTATGCGATTCGGCGCTTGGAAAAAAGTGACAGCACCTTGTAATTGGATGCGCATTGGATGAATTCACCGCGAGAACTTGTCACTAATGACGTACCGGCGAATCCGATGTGCAATGCAAAGCACAGTCAAAGACGGACTGAATCGGGAGCCGGTCGCACTGGCAGAGACGCCATTGACGACCACAGTCGCATCCGCCGGGGCGCTGTCATTCCTGAAGAGCCACTGGCCCGAATACTTGATGGAAGCGGCGTGCCTGGGCCTCTTCATGGTTTCCGCATGCAGCTTCACCGTGCTCTTGCAGCATCCGGCTTCCGCTTTACGGCAGGCAATCCCAAGCTCTTTTGTGCGCCGCGCCTTAACTGGCTTAGCGATGGGCCTTAGTGCCATCGCGCTGATCTACTCGCCTTGGGGAAAGCAGTCGGGCGCGCACCTGAATCCGTCGACTACCTTGACGTTTTTCCGACTACGAAAAATCGAGCCCTGGGATGCAGCGTTCTACCTGCTCGCGCAATTCCTGGGCGGCACCATGGGAGTCGCACTTAGCTCTTTCATTTGGGGCGAGGCAGTTGCCCACCAGAATGTCCGCTACGCCGCAACTTTGCCCGGCATGAGGGGCACCGGAATCGCATTCATCGCGGAACTGGGGATTTCGTTCCTGATGATGACCATGGTTCTGAACGTCTCAAATTCTGCGCGTATCGCGCGTTTCACCGGCGTGATTACCGGGGCATTGGTCGCCACCTACATAACCTTGGAATCGCCATTGTCGGGCATGAGTATGAATCCGGCACGTAGCTTTGCCTCGGCGTTTCCCGGCCGCATATGGAATTCGCTTTGGCTGTATTTCACGGCTCCGCCTATCGGCATGCTGCTCGCGGCTGAGGTCTACCTCAGGCTGCGCGGCAAGCACGCGGTCGTCTGCGCCAAGCTTCACCACGACAACGATAAGCGCTGCATCTTCCACTGCAACTACAAGGCTTTGTTAACACCAATCACTCTAAAGGAGACGATGTAATGAAACGCAAAACTCTGATCTATGGTTTCGTGATCCTGGCAGCAATCGCCGCCTGGGCAGCATTTCGCCCGGAGCGGATTTTCGTCAACGCTAAGGTGAACGAGACCATGCCAACAGCAACCACAACCGATGGTGCGGGAAAAGTACTCGCATCGGGCAGTTTCCACAGCGTTGCCCACGATAGCTCGGGAGACGCAAGCGTCTATCAGCTGGCCGATGGGAAACGGATTCTCCGCTTCACCAATTTCAAAACTTCTAATGGACCTGATGTGCACGTATATCTCGTCGCCGCCAACGATGCGAGCGACAGCGACACCGTGAAGAAAGCCGGCTTTCTTGAGCTCGGCTCTCTGAAGGGCAACATCGGAGATCAGAACTACGAACTTCCAGCGGATCTCGATCTCGCCAAGTATCGCGCGGTCACCATCTGGTGCAAGCGCTTCAGCGTGAACTTTGGCACAGCGCCTCTGAGCACGTCCGCCTCACCTATGGCCGCAACGAAGCAGTAAGCCTGAATAACGAACGAAGGAGACGGTCATGAGTCATGACAATCAGTTCGACGTGATCATTATCGGAACCGGAGCCGGGGGTGGCACTCTCGCCTACCACCTGGCTCCTTCAGGCAAGCGGATTCTCATCCTCGAGCGCGGCGACTACGTGGCGCGCGAGAAAGACAACTGGAATCCGCAAGTCGTGAATGTCGATGCCAAGTACAACACTAAGGAACACTGGCGCGACCGGGACGGCAAGGAACTGCATCCGCACACCAACTACTACGTGGGCGGGAACACCAAGTTCTACGGCGCCGCATTGTTCCGGCTGCGGGAGCGGGATTTCGGAGAAATTCGCCATCACGGCGGCATGTCTCCCGCGTGGCCGATCAGTTACGACGAATTGGAACCGTACTACACGCAAGCCGAGCACCTCTACCAGGTACACGGGGAACGTGGTGAAGATCCTACCGAGCCGGCTGCGGGTAAAGCCTATCCCTGGCCGGCGGTGAGCCATGAACCGCGCATCCAGCACCTGGCGGACGACTTCGCTGCGCGGGGATTGCACCCCTTTCACACCCCCCTGGGCGTGATGCTCGACGAAAAGAATCCACGGCTAAGCCCGTGCATTCGCTGCAACACTTGCGATGGATTTCCCTGCCTGGTGCATGCGAAGTCCGATGCCCAGGTTCTCTGCGTTGACCCGGCGTTGCAATATCCCAACGTCACCATGATGACCAATGCGCTGGTCAAGCGACTGGAGACGGACGCCTCCGGCCGTGAGATCCAGCACGTCGTGGTGGAGCGGAATGGAGCGATTGAGACTTACTCAGCCGACATCGTGGTCGTATCCTGCGGTGCGATTAACTCCGCTGCGCTGCTGTTGCGCTCGGCCAACGAGAAGCACCCCAATGGGCTGGGCAACAGTTCCGATGTGGTTGGCCGCCATTACATGGGACACACGAATTCGGTGTTGATGGCCATTTCCAAGTGCCCCAACCCGACGGTGTTTCAAAAGACGCTCTCGGTGAACGATTTCTACTTTGGCTCGCAGGACTTCGACTACCCCATGGGCCACATTTCGTTTGTCGGCAAGCTAGACGCGATCACGTTACGCGCCGGCGCGCCCGCCATCGCTCCCGGATTCACCTTGGAACTGATGGCCAAGCACTCGCTGGATTTCTGGCTCACGTCGGAAGACCTGCCGCATCCTGACAACCGAGTGACGATCAACCGCAACGGCGAGATTGTTCTCACCTACACTCCTAATAATCTAAAAGCACACGAGCAACTCAAGGCACATCTGCAGAAGGCAATGAAGCAAAACACCTGCTCGATTCATGGTCACGAGTGCCACCAGGGCCTGTTCGCCCGCAATCTCTATGTCGGACAACAGATTCCCCTCGCGGGAGTGGCCCATCAGAACGGCACAATTCGTTTCGGCCACGATCCAAAAACATCGGCTCTCGATCCCAACTGCAAAGCTCACGATCTCGACAACCTGTACGTTGTCGATGGCAGCTTCTTCCCCTCCAGCGCGGCAGTGAATCCCGCGCTCACCATCATGGCGAACGCGCTGAGAGTTGGAGATCACCTGCTGCAACGTATGGGCGTGCCAATCGCGGAATATGTTGCGAATCAAGACAAGTCTCGGGAGCCTGAGCCCGTCGCGGGATAGCCATGACGAGCACAATCCCAATCCGCTGGCGAGTGGTCCTGGTCGCGTGGTTGTTGGCCGGGACGCTCGCCTTTGCACAACCATCAGGCGAACCCCTCGCCTCCGCCGTGGAGGCGGTCAACATGACCGTCTCTGATCTCGACCGCGCAGTCGATTTCTACACCCGCGTACTTTACTTTGAGAAGATCTCCGATACCGAAGTCGCAGGCGAGAGCTTCGAACACCTCGAGGGAGTCTTCGGCCTGCGCATGCGTGTCGCTCGATTGCGACTGGGCGACGAATACATCGAGCTGACCGAATATCTCGCTCCCAAAGGGCTTCCTATTGCGCGTGAGTTGCGCAGTAACGACCGGTCCTTTCAGCATATCGCCATCATCGTCTCTGACATGGACAAAGCTTATGCCTGGCTTCGTCAGAACAAGGTCGAGTACGCTTCCTCAGGACCGCAGCGTCTTCCAGATTGGAATAAGAATGCCGCGGGCATCCGTGCTTTCTACTTCAAAGATCCCGACGGACACCCGCTGGAAGTCCTCGCTTTTCCCCCCGACAAGGGCTCGCTAAAATGGCATCGCAGTTCGGACGAGCTGTTCCTGGGTATCGATCACACCGCTATCGTGGTAGCCGATACGGATTCGAGTCTGAAGTTCTACCGCGACTTGCTGGGAATGCGCGTAGCCGGCGAAAGCGAAAATTACGGTACTGAGCAGGAGCACCTCAACAACGTATTCGGAGCGCACCTACGGATAACGTCTCTGCGGTCACCGTCCGGCCCCGGAGTGGAGCTGTTGGAATATCTGGCTCCGCGCGATGGCCAGCCGTTTCCTGCCGACGAGCGCGCGAATGATGTCCTGCACCGCCAGACCGAAATCGTCACCGCAGACGCTCGCGCTGCCGCACAGAAACTCCTTTCTGCACACACGAAGTTTGTATCTTCCGGCCTGTTAACCGAATCGGATGGACAGTTGGGATTCCGAAACGCATTGTTAGTTCGCGATCCTGATGGGCACCCAATTTTGATTGAAGAAAAATAAGAGAAGCGACATGAGCAAGGGCATTCTTCAACTCGCCGCAACCGGACACGTGGCGCTTCAGCTTGAGTACCGGGAACTGAAACCGCAGCTGCAAATGCCGGACGCGGACATGGAAGCGACAGGCGGCGAGATGAGTGCCAACATGCCATCCCTGGCGGGCACGTTCGAATTGATATACGGGGAGTACTGAGATGACAGCAGAAGAGATTCGCCTGAAAGAGTCCCAGGATCGGCGCAAGCACTGGAAACGCTGGGGTCCTTACCTGAGTGAACGCGCGTGGGGTACGGTGCGCGAAGACTACAGTCCTTATGGAAACGCGTGGGATTACTTCCCTCATGATCACGCCCGGTCGCGAGCTTACCGCTGGAATGAAGATGGCCTTGCCGGCATCTCCGACCGTCATCAGCTGATCTGCTTTGCCCTGGCCCTGTGGAATGAACGAGACCCCATTCTCAAGGAGCGTCTGTTCGGACTAACCGGCAGCGAAGGCAATCATGGCGAGGACGTGAAGGAATATTACTTCTACCTCGACAGCACCCCCACGCATTCGTACATGAAATATTTGTACAAGTATCCGCAGGCTGAATTTCCTTACAGACTATTGGTGGAAGAAAATCGCCGTCGCGGCAAGGATCAGCCGGAATTTGAACTGCTGGACACGGGCGTATTTCAGGACAATCGCTACTTCGATGTCTTCGTCGAGTACGCCAAAGGCGATGTCGAAGACATCCTCATCAAAGTCACCGCGGCGAACCGCGGGCCAGATGCAGCTGCCTTGAGGCTTCTGCCAACGATCTGGTTTCGGAATACGTGGTCGTGGGGCGACCAGGACGCCCGTCCCGAGCTGCGTCAGGTTGCCGGAGGCGTTGAACTCGATCATCCCGGCATGGGCAGGCGCTGGCTCTATTGCGAAGGAACGCCCGAGCTGCTCTTCACCGAGAACGAAACCAACCGGCAGCGCTTGTTCGGCGTTGAGAATCCCTGCGTGTGCGTGAAGGACGGAATCAACGACTACGTCGTGAATGGACGCCAGAACGCGGTTGTGCCCGAGCCGATGGGCACGAAGGCTGCCGCGCATTACCAGATGCAAATTCCTGCCGGAGCAACGGTGACCATTCGTCTGCGGCTGACCGACATTGATTTCTCCGGTGTTGCTGAAGCCGCATTCAACGGTTTCGACAAACTGTTTGCAATCCGAAAAAACGAAGCCGATGAGTTTTACAGAACCGTAGTTCCTAACGACCTAACGCCCGATGCACAAAACGTCATGCGGCAGAGCTTCGCGGGCATGCTGTGGTCGAAGCAGTTTTATCACTATGAACTCAAGCGCTGGCGCGAAGGTGATCCGGGGCATCCGCAGCCCCCGGCTGAGCGATTCAATGGCCGCAACAAGGAATGGCCGCACCTTTACAACGCGGATGTGATCTCGATGCCCGATAAGTGGGAGTATCCGTGGTATGCCGCATGGGACCTGGCGTTTCACTGCGTGCCGCTCGCGCTCGTAGATTGTGAATTCGCGAAAGACCAACTCGTGCTCCTGCTGCGTGAATGGTACATGCATCCCAATGGACAGCTGCCGGCTTACGAGTGGGCCTTCGGGGACGTCAATCCGCCGGTGCATGCCTGGGCTGCGTGGCGTGTCTACAAGATAGACAAGAAGCGAACCGGCAAAGGAGATCGCGCATTCCTCGAACGCGTATTCCACAAACTGCTTCTCAATTTCACCTGGTGGGTGAATCGCAAAGATGCCGATGGAATGAATATTTTCCAGGGTGGCTTTCTGGGTCTCGACAACATCGGTGTCTTCGATCGCAGCGCTCCCCTGCCGACGGGCGGCTACATCGAGCAGTCCGACGGCACCAGTTGGATGGCGATGTACACACTCAACCTTCTCGCTATCGCTCTGGAGCTCGCCAGCGAAGATCCGGCGTATGAAGACGTGGCCAGCAAGTTCTGGGAGCACTTCATCTATATCGCGCATGCCATGAATCATCGCGGCAATGATGGCATCGGGCTGTGGGATGAGATGGACGGCTTCTTCTACGACGTTCTACGCTTTCCGGACGGCCGCAAACATCCCATGCGGATCCGCTCCATGGTCGGTCTCATTCCATTGTTTGCTGTCGAGACGCTCGAGCCTGAACTGCTCGATCGGCTGCCCGGCTTCAAGCGCCGCCTGGAGTGGTTCATCGACAACCGTCCCGACCTGGTCGGCAACGTGGCCTGCATGCGTACGCGCGGAAAAGAAGAGCGGCGGCTCTTGTCGATCGTCGGACGCGATCAACTTCGCCGCGTGCTTCAGCTCATGCTCGACGAGCAGGAATTTCTCTCGCCCTACGGCATTCGCGCGCTCTCCAGGCATCATGACGAGCACCCCTACGTGCTTGCCGTCAATGGAATGGACTATCGGGTCAAGTACGAACCCGCGGAATCGAGTACCGGGTTGTTTGGTGGAAACTCCAACTGGCGCGGCCCCATCTGGTTCCCGGTCAACTATCTGCTAATCGAATCGCTGCAGAAATTCCACCACTATCTCGGGGACGACTTCAAAGTTGAGTTCCCAGCCCGCTCCGGAAAGATGCTCACTCTGTGGGAAGTGGCGGCGGAACTCTCGCGCCGGCTCTCGAGCATCTTCCTGCGTAACGATAAAGGTGAGCGTCCCGTATATCAGGGAAACGATAAATTCCAGACCGCTCCCCATTGGAATGATCTGATTCAGTTTCACGAGTACTTCCACGGAGACTCGGGCCGGGGTGTGGGAGCAAGCCATCAGACTGGCTGGACCGGCCTCGTCGCCAAGCTCCTGCAGCAGAGTGGCGAATCCGAAAAACGTAAGCACCGCGAACGCGGAATTGCATTCGCCGACTAGACCAACACCATTTTCGTTGGAGAAGAAACAATGAAAGCCATCAGTGTATTTCCCGGCAAGCCCAACAGCGTTCACTTGGCCGATCTGAACCGGCCCTCAATAGAGGATGTGCCGAATGGTCGCGGCGTCCTGGTAAAGGTTCTGCGAGTTGGCGTGGACGGCACCGACAAAGAGATCAACGCGGCTGAATATGGCGCGGCTCCCTCCGGGTTCGACTTCCTGGTGATCGGCCACGAAGGGTTCGGTCGCGTCGAAGCCGTTGGTCCGAATGTGACCGAACTGAAGCCGGGCGATTATGTAGTCGCGACGGTTCGCCGTCCCGGCCGAAGCATCTATGACCTCATCGGCACCAACGACATGACGACTGACGACACCTACTTCGAGCGCGGCATCAACTTGCGCCACGGTTTTCTGACCGAATATTACGTAGACGATGCCGAGTTCATCGTCAAAGTGCCACAAGGTTTGAAGCACGTCGGCGTGCTGCTCGAGCCATTTACCGTGGTCGAAAAGGGCATTCATCAAGCCTACGAAATTCAGCGACGCCTGAAAGTTTGGCGACCACGCCGCGCTGCTGTAATGGGCGCCGGCACCATCGGGCTACTCGCCACTCTAGCTTTGCGATTGCGTGGTATTGAGGTCACCACTTTCGCCCGCAATCCGAAGCCAAACCTGAATGCCGAGTTGATCGAAGACATTGGCGCGGGCTATCTCATCACCCAGGAACTGCCCATAGTCGACGGCGCAAAGAAGTTCGGTCCATTCGATATGATCTTCGAAGCCACCGGAAATTCTGGCGTAGTCTTCGACAGCATGCAGGCGCTCGGGAAAAATGGCGTCCTGGTGCTCTCCAGCGTAACCGGCGGCGACCGCATGATTCAGGTACCAGCCGATCGCATCAATCTGGAATTCGTTCTCGGAAACAAGGTGATGGTCGGCACCGTCAATGCCAACCGCGAATACTTTGAGATGGGCGTCCGCGACATGTCGCAGGCCGAGGCGGAGTACCCCGGGTGGCTCAGCCGCCTGCTCACCGATCCCGTTCGCGGACTTGAAAACTACACCGAGCTATTCAAAAAGCTTATCAATCCCAATGGATCGATCAAGGTTTTCTGTGAAGTGGCAGAGCTTTAGCCGTTTCTCGGTTCCCGGTTCTCAGTCTTCATCGCTGGAGAAGACGTGTGGTGACAAAGAACAATACTCGCATTCTGATTCTAGGCGGCGGCTTTGCCGGGCTACACGCCGCTATTCACCTGGATGACACGCTCGCCCGCGATCCCGATGTTGAAATCACGCTGGTGAACCGCGACAACTTCTTCCTGTTCACCCCCATGCTTCATGAGGTGGCAGCCAGTGATCTTGACCTGACCAACATCGTGAACCCCGTAAGAAAGCTGCTGAAACGTATCAACTTTTTCGCGGGAGAAGTCGAGGCGATCAACCTCGAGCAGAAGCTGGTGACTGTGTCTCACGGATTCGACCATCATCACCACCAACTTCCCTACGATCATCTTGTGCTCGGTCTAGGCTCGATTACGAACTTCTTCAATCTACCCGGCCTCGAGCAGCGGGCTCTCACCATGAAGTCGCTCGGTGATGCCATTCACCTGCGCAACCGCCTCATTGCCCATCTGGAGGAAGCGAGCACCGAGTGCTCTGCCGATGTCCGCCGCCCTTTGCTCACCTTTGTCGTCGCCGGCGGAGGTTTTGCCGGCGTGGAAACAATCGCGGGCATCAATGATTTCCTGCGCGAAGCTCATCGCTTCTACCCCGCCCTTCGTGAAGACATGCTGCGCGTTGTCCTCGTGCATCCCGGAAAAGTAATTCTGCCGGAACTCGGCGACAAACTGGGCCGCTATGCCGAGAGGAAGCTTGCCGAGCGCGGAGTCGAAATTCTGGTCAACACTCGCGTAACCGCGGTAACAGAAAACAGCGTGCAGCTGAGTTCTGGCGAGATCATCGACAGCAAGGCGCTTATCTGGACCGCTGGCACTTCACCCAATCCCGCCCTCGACGCGCTTCCCTGCATGAAGGAGCGCGGCAGGCTGAAAGTGGACGAGATGTTGCGCGTGCCCGATTGGCAAGGACTTTGGGCTTTAGGCGATTGCGCCCTGGTGCCCAACCCAAAAACCGGACAATATCATCCGCCAACCGCGCAGCATGCCCTGCGCCAGGGAAAGACTCTTGCCAAGAACTTGATCGCCAGCGTGCGTGGTGGAACCTTGAAAGCATTCTCGTTCTCCACCATCGGCCAACTCGCCGCCATCGGCCGCCGCACCGGCGTCGCCAATATTTTCGGCATTAATTTTTCCGGGTTCCTGGCCTGGTGGATGTGGCGAACGATTTATCTTAGCAAGCTTCCTCGGTTCGAAAAAAAGCTGCGCGTCGCGCTGGATTGGACCCTCGACGTCCTCTTCAGCAAGGACCTGGTACAGTTCCAGACTTTCCGCGCGCCAACGGTCTCTCACTCCCCTGATTGCGAGCACGTAGCCGCCGCGGGCTCCGTCTCTGCACCACCAGTTCTGGAAAGCGTGTCTTAACAGTTGCCAAGAGCTGGACCAGAAACATCAGCAGAGATGTCACGATTCCCTGATCGAGACTCAGCTTCATTTAAGCTGACCCCCTCTCATTATCGGCGTAGACTTTTCGAACTCCTGGCAGCGTAGGCGTGAGTGCGGGGAAGCGCATACCGCGTGATGGGGGTAACACAACCCCGTTCGCGTTTGCTCACTCACGCCAGGCGAAATCTTATCTTTCTCAGGAAAATTGTAAATAAGGAAAGGGACAGGCAGCGGGTGACTTTTGCCTGACGAAAACGGCCCCAAGTCTCCCTCCCCCGAGGAACTTGAGGCCGCTGTGTCGGAGCGGATTCTTTCAGTACCCGCTTGAGTTCGAAACATAAGCGCTGCGGCGTGTTCAGTAAATGGCACCGATGAGGTAAGAAGAGTGGCCCGGAAGAGGTAATGCCAATGTTCTACCTCTTACCTTATGACGTTCGTTAATCGGCAAGGTTTACCGTCTAATGAAAACGGGTAGACGTTTGCGCGCTACTCTCCAGCGCTGGAACCAGATTTTTCTTACGCATGACATCGGCAATTGTGTTCAACGGCGGTTCCGGGTCCGGATCGATGTGAAAATCAGCGCCGTCTACCGGGCTATCACCAATGCCCCGCCTCAAGGAAATTATCGGCGCTTGGCATGTTTCACGGAACGCTTTGACGATCTTCAGTTTATCTTCACCGGGAGTGGAGTCGCCAAGGATGGAAATGTCGAAAGTGCTCTGCTTGCACTTTTCAAGATTTTTCACAGCATCGGAACAGGTCAGGCCGCACTCGTGTCGGATGACTCCGAGGTGCCGCGTACAGCCTCAATGAGCGCTTCGGGCCCTTCAACCCCGTACAGGAAGGTGTCTGCATCCGTTGGTGGACACTGTAGATGCTGATCTCCAATTGCAATGATCCGACCGCTGGGGCACGCTTCCCGGAACAACTTGGTAATCCGTGCCCGAACGCCATCATGGATGGAGTAGCAAAGCAGCAGCACATCACACGCGTCTGGGTAGATTTTCGCTTTTGCGTTCGTCTCGTCAGTGACGCTGAAGACTTTGAAGCCGGCGTGCTCCAGAACAGCTTCGCGTAACCAGAGAAGGTCTTGAATTGTTCCGATTGAGAGGACGGTTTTGTTCGTGCCTGTCATCGGAATATCGAGAACGCAGCAGCGCGATTTACTGGCGAGCCGTTGCTTCGATGGGGAGTGACCTCTAGCAGATGTTTCATTCGGTAATATTCTTTGGGTTCATCGAGCACAGAGCAGAGTTCCTGGCGCGCGGTTCGGTTCGAAGCACGTTACCAAAGTAACCGATGT
>JBLNFC010000001.1:0-2597 GCA_050263355.1 Acidobacteriota bacterium | reverse complement strand
TGAAAAAGGTCAGATCGTTGACCGTGGTCTCGATCCGCAGAATGAGGCCGAACTTGTCGTACAGCTTCAGTGACACCGGCCCCATCGTGTGTTTGATCCGCGTGCCTTCGATGCGGATGTTGAAACGGTTGCCCACCTCTCCCTCGTACTGGGTGTTTAGCTTGCGGCCCAGAAACGTGGCGATGTTGTCGGGCTTGACGGTATGAATGGCCGTCCGGGTCAAGTTGCTGTAAATGGCCGCCAGATCCGTCTGCCGGCGGAAGACGACGTCGGTGGCATATTCGCACTGGTCGACACTCCAGTGATAGGCCACCCCAAACTCCCGGTGAATCGGACAGAAGCGGCGCGCCATCTCATCCAGTCGGTGGTGCAACCGCCGGACCTCCAGCCCGTCGGCGATTTGCTGGGCACGCCCCCAGTCGGCGATTTCCACGAACGCATTGTCGATCAGATGGAACTCAATCTTGCGTTTGCGCAACACGCTGGCCAGCCAACTGTGCCCGTTGAAGTAGACTTGCAGACGGCACGGCAGCCAGGTCGGCACCCGTACGTAGCCCAGCCCCAGGTCTTCGTCGATGAAACCTGAATTATTCACAGACGGAGCCTGACCCGCGCCGCATTTGACGCGGTGAAGTTCATCTGCGAGTTCTCGTCGTTCCGCTGAGTCCTACGTCTCTGATCTTCCCTCACCGTTGCGCATTGTTTCCACTTGGTTGGATTGATTGGGTCTGTGGTGCATGGAATTTTATGCGTCCTTGCTCAGCCGGTTAGCGGCGTAGCCAGCACTGGGCTAAACCGCCGCCCGTTCGGGGCGATTGCCCGCAGCCGGTCCAGCAGTCGGCCGAAGATTCCTTTTTCTTCGTAGTGATCGCTATAGCTGACACCCACCCGCCCGGCATGGTGCCAGATCTTGGCCGCGAGAAACAAAAACCGCAAGCGCGCCGTCGCCAGCGTGATGTGCTGGAGCGTTGCCACCTGGGCGCCTTCCTCGCGATTGAACAGCATCAGCCAGCAATTCAGGTTGTAGGCCAGCATCGCCAGTTGAAAGTGGTTGCAGTTCATCATCCAACGCGCCGATGGATGCGCTGCCAAGCCCGCATCGTTGTTCGCTTCTTTGATCAGATTCTCCGCGCCCGCTCGCTGATTGTAGAACCAGGCCAGCAGGTAAATGGCATCCGTCATATTGGTGACGAACACGCGATAGCTGTACTCCGGCGTATCGAATAACTGGTACTGCTCGGGCTCCTCGGGTGCGCTCGGTTGGGACTGTTTCTGGTAGCGGAGGGCGAGGAACCGATGGGCTTTGCCCCATCCCTCCGGCTGATAACGAAACTCACACTGTCCGTCGGCGTCAGTACGCGGTGAGCCCTGCCAGGCGGCGGCTTTCAGCTCCTCCACCAAGCGAGACGTCTTACGGGCGGAGATGATGAAATGCACGCCCCGGTTTTGGTAGGCTTCCACCGCCTCCCCGCAGTAGAACCCCGAATCGGCCCGCGCATAGATTGTCTTCACCGCCGGCGGAAGGGCGGCGAAGACACTTTCCAGATGCCGGGCGATCTGCGCCCCGGTTGGCCGATCCCCATTGCGTAGTTCGCCGCTGATGTATTCCCGCGTCTCCGACAAGAACGTCAGGATCGGCTGGTAGCTTTTCTTGCCCTTGTTCTTTGGGTTGTAGCTCTTGCGCCCGCCCATCTGGTGGCCGAACAGCGTGTGCACCGTGGTGTCGGTGTCGAGCGTCACCGACGCGAGTTCGACGTTTGCCGCCTCCCACACCCGTTCTCGCATCCGCCGCTGCACTTCCAATAATTGCCGTGCGATACCCAAGTGCAGCGAGGCTAGAAACCGCCAAAAGGTACACTGCGGTGGCAGTCGCAATATTTTCAGGATGCCGGTCAGCATCGGCTCCCGCTTCAGAAAGCGTAGATGATGCAATCTCGAAAACCCCACGTAGACCGCCAACACCATGGCCAACACGAACTGATACATGTTCATGGCCCGCGTGACCCGCTTCACTGTGAGCGTCTCTTCTATGAGTTGCTGGAATCCCAACTTCTCCAGCATGGTCGCCACCGGTAGCAGACCTCCATAGGCTGTCAGATTCCTGCCCTGGAAATCGTAAGGCGTGGACGCTCCGATATCATTGGGCTCCGCGATGACTTGCGCAAGCCCTTGCCCGGCGGGCTTCTTATCGCTATGCTCTTTTTTGTTGTTCACCGTTTGGGTGACTCCCGAAAATCAGCTCGCGAAGGTGGCACTTCGCGGCTCTTCTGTTTTAACGCAGTATTTTCGGGGTCCCCAAATGGGCTGTCATTTAGGCAGGCAAACTCGGCTCAATTCCTGTGCATAAAGCAGCTAACAATATCGATAATGTTACTCAGGAGAAAGTCGGCGGGTAAATCCGGAGGAAGGGCTCGGGCCGAGGGCGGCATAGCGGTCGCGAATGCGCGACGACGGTCGTCATCGCGGCCCATGCAGGCGGCGTGCCAGCGGGCGTAGTAATGGCTGTCTTCGCGGTCGAGTGCAGGGAGAAATTGCTGGCGAGCTACGAGCGCGCCGGCAAAACGCATCGCGACGATCCAGTAAGTCAGGTCCGCGCC